>DASQHK010000350.1:0-1946 GCA_035632135.1 Bryobacterales bacterium | reverse complement strand
CGGCAGCGAATTCACCTCGGAGGTGTCGAGCCGGTAGCCGATGGTGGCGTCGTCGCTTTCCACAGGCGAAACCTGCGCCTGGACCGTGACGCTGCCGCGATCGCCCGCCACCCTGAGCACCAGGTCGAGCCGCGCCTTCTGATTCACCTGGAGCGTGACGCCCTGGGCCTCCACACTCTGGAAGCCCGGTTTTTCCGCCGTGACCGTGTAGGCGCCCGGCAGCAGCTCGTCGATGCGGTAGGCGCCCTGCTGCCCGGTAACCGCCGTGCGGGTGAAGCCCGTGGCATTATTCCGGGCGGTGACGGTGGCGGCTGGGGCAAGCGCGCCGGATTCGTCGTGCACTTCGCCCAGCAGCGTGGCCGAGGCTACTTGAGCTTCGACCGAAGGGATCGCGGCGACGAGAAAGGATGCAATCAGAAACAGCTTTTTCATGAAACTAAAGACTCCAGAATGCGAATGGCGCCATCGAAGTCGCTATATCGCAGAAAATGTACACCGCGCGAGAGTAGAGCTTGGATGTTCTGGCGGTGATCGTCGAAGACCGGCGGGTCCCAATAGGGCCGGTCGAACTCGAGGCGTGCCAGCGCCTGTTCGGGCGGCATGGGGACCAGCTCCGCTTCGCCGGATTCCCGGCGTTCCAGAAAAACCATCTTCTCAGCGCGGCAGCAGCGCGCTGTGTGCGCTTCCGGCAGCGCGCCTGTTTGGAAGTCGAAAATCTGCTTTCCGTTTTGGAGAACCTTGTGTGGCAACGGCGCAAGCTCGGGAAAAAGAGCCATGGCTTCGGGCCGGAAGCGAATGTGCTCCGGCTTGCCGATGATCTTGCCGTCGTACTGCCCGCGCACCATGGCGCTGAAGTCGTCCGAGAGCAGCGACCAGCCGCGCTTCATGCAAGCATAAGCCAGGCAGCTCTTGCCTGCTCCGGCGTCCCCGCAGAGCAGCACGCCGCGGCCGTTTCGCGCCACGCAGCCCGCGTGCAGGATGGTGATGTACAGGTGGTCGAGCGTGAGGTACGCCATGGTTTCGAGCAGATAGTTGCGGAAATAAGCATCAGCGGCGACCGCCGGGGTCACGCCTGCAAAACAGTAGCCGCGCTCGAGATCGCAGATTCCAAAATTGGCGCTGTCGGCGATGATGCTGAAGATGTGGCGCTGTGCCCGGTATACCGGATGTTGCGCGGGCACCGGACCATCGAGATGAACCAGAACGCGCATCTCGACCGGAGGTTGATCGAAGGCACGCGTCCAGCCGCGCCAGCTCGCTTCGGCGGCGCGCACGACGGCGAGCGAGTTCGTTGAGAGCGCGATGGTGAAGCCCAGCGGGTAAAATTCCGCGTGGTGCGGGAGCGGGGCACGCTGCATGAGTTGATCGTCGGGATGCATCTGCCTCAAGCTCTATGATCGCATCGAGAAGTTCTTAGAGTACGAGCTAAGTGCAGGATTTACAACTGTATATGCGTGGAGACACTGGTCCTGTCCATAACTCGTTGCGCCGCATCAAGTGGCGGTGCGACGCGCACGGCAGCGGCCTTTGTTTTTACACGATGAAGCTTCAAGCAGTGAGCGGCTCGAGCAATCTCACCGCCTCCTCGAGGCCGGAATAACGAAGCTCGAGTGCGCCGTCAATCACCAGGCGGCGCAGCGCCTCGCGGCTCTCCTCGTACATTGGCTGGTCGATCAAAGGCAGACCGCGGGCCAGTCCGTAGAAGGCGTCCGCCGCCGAAACCGGAATGAGCCGAGCGGGCCCGTCGGGTCGGCGATCCAGAAACACAACCGCGGCGACGTTCGACTGGAAGGCCGTCTGGATTCGTCCGAGATCGGAAGTCCGCACCTCGATGGTGATCTTGCCCACGGCGTTGGGCGCGGCGAGGCGGCCGTTCAGCTCCGGGAACAAGGTGGCGGCGGTGTCGCGAAGGTGCATAAAGCGTGGATTGCCCAGAACCATGCGCT
>DASQHK010000349.1:0-3937 GCA_035632135.1 Bryobacterales bacterium | reverse complement strand
AAGCGGCGGCGTCCGACCGTCAAGGGCGGTGCACCATGTTTTTCGACCCAATCTACCTTGCGTTCATCCTGCCTGGCCTGCTGCTGTCGATGTGGGCCAGCTTCCGCGTGAAGCGGGCGTTCAATAAGTACTCGCAGGTGCCCTCGATGCGCGGGCTGACCGGCGCCGAGGCGGCGGCGGAAATGCTGCGCCAGGCGGGCATTGAAGGGGTTGGGATCACAGAGGCGAACGGCTTCCTTTCCGACCATTACAACCCGCTGAACAAGACGCTGAACCTGTCGGAGAACGTTTACAGCTCGACGTCGATCGCCGCCATCGGCGTGGCTTGTCACGAAGCCGGCCACGCGGTGCAGCACGCGCGCCACTATAGCCCGCTGTGGGTGCGCTCCATGCTGGTACCAACGGCGAACGTCGGCTCGAGCATCGGCTATATCGTCATGGTGTTGGGACTGATGTTTTCTTCGACCAACCTGGTGCTCTTGGGGGCGGTGCTGTTTTCGGCGGTGCTGCTGTTTCAGATCGTGACGCTGCCCGTCGAGTTTGACGCCTCCGCGCGCGCCAAGAAGCTGATCATCGAGTACGGGATCATCTCCTCCCACGAGCGCGAGGGCGTGGACCGGGTGCTGAACGCCGCTGCGCTCACCTACGTCGCCGCGGCTATCAGCACGCTGCTGACTCTGCTCTATTTCCTGATGCGGGCCGGACTCTTGGGCGGCCGGCGCGACGATTAGCAGGTTCGCCGGTCCTGTAAGCTCTCGAGAACACGTGAAGCCGATTCTGAGCCGCGCGCGTTAGCAAGCGGCGGTTGGGCTTTTTCACCAGCCTGCTAAATCTGATCACGCAGCACCGGCGCTGCCGGGCCGCGACGATTGGCCGTCAATGATGCCACGTTCGCGCGCACCGAGCGGTACGTCTGCTGCGCTCCCCACAAGAACAGGCCGAGAAAGTCCTCGTTTCCCGAAATCGCGAGCGACTTGATCTGGAAGGACTCGCCGTTCTCGGCCAGGAACCCCAGTCCGCCCGTCTGCATTTTCAGGTGCTTCCACTCGTCTACCCCGAAGCCGTTGATGATGGTGATGATCTGGTCCTCGCTCACCCGCGTCGAAATGTTCAGAAAGTCGCTTTGTTTGACGTGAATAACCAGGTGAGCTGTGTAGCGCTGCCCGGGATCGGGTGCCTGGCCGTCGATGACTTGATAGCGGACCAGGTCGAATTTCACGCCATCGGAGCCGGCGGCGGCCCGGCCATGATCAGCCAGCTTGAAAGCGTAATAGTTGCGGGCGTCGACGGCGCGCACGATCCAGCCGATCGCTTTTCTATCGACGCGAGCCGCGAAATCCATCTGATATTCCTTCAAGCCCATCGTCTTTCCGTTCAGCGTCAGGCCCTGCACGCGGACCGTCCCGGCCTCCGTGGGCTCAAGCGCGGAAGGGTGGATCCAGGCGGTCGACAGATCGCGGCCGAAGCTCTCCTGCCAGTTGAAGGCGGCGCGCTCCGCGAACGGCCGCTGGGCGGCGTCGACGGCCGTTCCCAGGGCCTCGTGCGTATAGGGAATGGCCAACAAAGTTGCGATGGCGGCTACGGCCACCGTAACCCAGCGCAGCCGGCGGCCAACAAACGGAACCAGAAGCACGCCGAGCGCGGAGTCGGCCAGCCGCAGAATCTGCCGGAGGAACCAGTGACCGACGCCGCCGAAAGTGGGGCCAGGGGGAATGGGAGCCGCTGGTTGTGGCGGCAATTGTGGTGAAACACCAGGCTGTGGAGCTGGCTGGTTTGGCATTTGCAACACCTCCAATGGCGGCTGCCAGAGTCGCCCATCCGTCTGCTGAGCCGTTTCATCTTGCGAGTCGTCTGCCTCTCCGCGACGCTGCGGCACGACCGGAAGGGCAGGCAAGTCCGGCGGCAAGACTCGCAGCATCGCCACCGGCGCACACAGCGCATCGGCGATCGGAGGCCTTCGCCCCGGCATCAGGGCGAGAACGGGCAGCAGGAGAACCGCCGGACATTCGGTGACCTTTGCTGCCGGGGGAACCGCCGGTTCGATCACCGGGTCGTGGCTCCGCACCTGCCTTGACGCCGACTCCCGGGTCTGGAGGAGCCGGTAGGCTTCGCAGGCCAACCGCGCCGCCACAACACCCGCGGCGAAACCGGCGGCCGCCTCGCACCAGAGCCAGCGGCGGCGCGCTTGGGCGGAGCGTCCGCCCTCTCGCGCCGTAACCGCATGCCACCAATTTGATTTGGGCATAGTAGTACCGTAAAGGTCAATAGTACTACGCTACTAGGGCGGGTGTCTATGGTACTGCCACGTCGCCTTTCAACGACGGTGGTTTACAGTAAGGTTCTCGAAGAGGTACAGGCCCGATTTCCCAGCCACCACAATGTCCAGGTCCCCGTCGCCGTCAATGTCGACCACGGGGATCTGCATGCCGCCCCCGGTTCTGCCACCGTAGTCGATGATGTGGCGGACCCAGTCCCAATGGTCCCCGTTCTGAACGTATTCATACCAATAAACGCCCAGCGACTCGCGCTCACCGGGATCGTGGCCGTTGTGGGCATAGAGCCGCTTGCCGGTGATCAGCTCCGGCCGGCCATCGCCGTTAAGGTCAGCCAGCGTCAGCGCATGGGACTGGGACCAGGCATCGTCGATCAGGTGTTTGGTCCACTTGTGCGAGTGGCGGTCTTGCTCCATCCAGAAGATTCCGTAGTCGTGGGCCATGCTCGTGACCAGGTCCGGCACGCCGTCGCGGTTCACGTCGAGAACGTAAATGAACCCGGTAGCTCCGAGGTCGAAGTCGGGGTGAAAGGTCCACGAGCCGCGGCGCGGATCGGGCGGTGCTTCGAACCAGCCTTTGGGAGTGATGATGTCGGTGCGGCCGTCGCCATTCACGTCGCCCGCGCCGATGCCGTGGCCGTAGCTGCGATCACTGACTTGGTGCTTGATCCAATTCCCTTTGTGCGTCGGATCAATCTCATACCAGGCAAGCGGCGCTTGGGCGCTGCCGAACTCCGGCAATAATTCCATCGCCTTGCCGTCGTTGTCGAGGTCGACCAGGAAAGAAAACTCGACCGGAAAGCCCGAGTCGATCAGGTGCATTGGCCACTCGGCGCCGGCCCGCAGGCCCGCGGGGCCGGGGTTTTCCCACCAAGCGATGCGTTTGGCGTTCCAGGCCACGCTGACCACATCGAGATAGCCGTCGCCGTTCACGTCGACCGCGTGGTCGCTGAAGTTGTCAATGTAGTTGCTCCAGAACGGCAGCGAGCGAAACTTGTGGCGGGTCCAGGCGGGGCCCTCGAACCAGTTTTCGCCGGAGATAATATCGAGCCGGCCATCGCGGTTCACGTCAGCCACCGCGCAACTCTCGCTGCGGCCGAGGTCGAGCGTGTGCTTGCGAAACCGAATCTCGTCAGAGCCGACCGCGAGCAGCACGGTTGCAGCGGCCAGGACCGAGCAGGCGGTCCCGGCGACAGCGCGCCAGGGAAGTGGGTTGGGTCGAATAGCAGGAGTATAGCAGCAAATTCGCGCGGCTGTGCTACGATGGCACATTGGCGGAAGGGGGAAAATATGCACCGTTCCAGCACGCAGATTGCGGTACTTGCTGTCCTCGTCATAGTCTTCACAACTTTCGTATTCGCTCAGATCATCACCAGCTCGATCGTCGGCCGCATCACCGACTCGAGCGGCGGCGTGGTTCCCGGGGCCCAGATCACGGTGACCAATACCGGTACGGGCCTTTCCAGTGAAGCCGCCGCCGACGCCTCCGGCGCCTACTCGGTTCCCAACCTCCAGTTCGGCGTCTACGAGGTGACGGTCAAGAAAGCCGGCTTTCAAACCTATCGCGCCACGGGCATTCAGGTGCTCGCCTCGCAATCGGTGCGCGTGGACGTCAGCCTTCAGGTGGGCGCGGTGCAGCAGACCGTCGACGTCGTGGCCGAAGCG
>DASQHK010000348.1:0-14036 GCA_035632135.1 Bryobacterales bacterium | reverse complement strand
TTCAACGGCGGGCTGCGGCCGAACCTGACCGGGCAGGCGATCCGGGCGCCGCAAGGGTCGGGCGAGTTCGACCCCAACCGGGACGCGTACCTGAACAAGGCGGCGTTCGCGCAGCCGGGACCGCTGCAGTTCGGCAATGCGCCGGTGTATCTGGGGATCCGGCAGCCGACCTTGATCAGCGAGTCGTTCGGAGTGATCAAGGACACGCGCATTTTCGAGCGGGTGACGAACCAGTTCCGGATGGAGATTTCGAACCCGTTCAACCGCGTAGTGTTTGGCGCGCCGACGACCGATTTCTCGTCGCCGAGTTTCGGACTGGTCAGCTCGACCTCCAACGGGCCGCGGCAGATTCAGTTTGGGATGAAGCTGATCTGGTGATTGGGGCGCTGGCGGGCGCGCCTGGCTGCTGATTCTGTGCGATAACAGAGGCATGAAGCGGTTGCGAAGAGCGGCGGCGATGCTGCTGGCGCTGGCGGCGGTGGTGTGGACTGCCGCCGCGCAAGATCAGAAGGCGGCGAGCCGGCGGCGGGCGGCCGGCGCGGAAAGCACGGAGGGGGCGGCTGGTCCGCTTGCGGACCGGGAGGCGGCGGAGTGGGTGGTGCGGCTGGGAGGAAGCGTGCGGGTGGAGGGAGGAGGGGGGCCCCTCCGGAGGCTGGAGGACCTGCCGCGGGGAGAGTTTCGGCTGCGGACCATCAACCTGGTTGGCACGCTGGTGCAGCCGAATGAGCTTGTCAAGCTGAGCAAGCTCGAGGGCCTGAAAGAGCTTTACCTGCCGGGGCCGATGTGGAACCCGAATGCGGGAAGCACGCTGAACGCCAACGACGATCTGAAGTACCTGGCGGGGCTGAGCAGCCTGGAGAGTTTCGGGGTCAGCAGCACTTTTTTGACATTCATCCGGATTCAAGACGACGGCCTGGCGCACCTCGAGCCGCTCGCGCACCTGCAAGAGCTGCGGCTGGCGCAGACGAAGATCAAGGGGACGAGCCTGGCGCCGTTCCACGAGCTGCGGTTTCTCGATTTGAACAACACGCCGTTTGACGACAAGGGCATGGCGAGCCTGGAGGGGATGCCGGGGCTCGAAAAGCTGCGCCTGCAGGACACGCTGGTGACCGACGAGGGGCTGGAGCACCTGAAGAACCTGCGGAAGCTCAAGGAGCTGGACCTGCACGGATTGCGGGTGAGCGACGCGGGGCTTGCCTATTTGAAAGACCTAAAGGACCTGGAGAAGCTGAACCTGCTGGGGACCGCGGTGACCGATGCGGGGGTGGCGCAGCTTGCGGGGCTGACCAGGCTGCGGGAGCTGAACTTATACCGCACGCAGGTTACCAACGCGGGCCTGGAGCCGCTGAAGCGGATGAAGGAGCTGGCGGAGGTGGATCTGCGGTACACCGAGGCGACGCAGGCCGGGGTGGAGGCGCTGCACGCGGCGCTGCCGGGGTGCCGGGTTGTGTTTCTCGATCTGGAGGCGCGGCCGGCGGGCGGCAAGGCGCTCCAGCCGGAGGGGAAGGGGGAGCAGGCGGTCGCGCAGTGGGTGGAGAAGATGGGAGGCAAGGCGCGGCTGGAAGGCGGGAAGCTGCGGGAGGTATCGCTCGCGTCGACGGCGGTGACGGATGCGGAGCTGGCGAACCTGGCGGGGCTCGAGGCGCTGCGGAAGCTGGACTTGCAGGCGACGGAGGTGGGGGACGTGGGGCTGGAGCGCCTGAGGACGCTCGCGGCGCTCGAAGAGCTGAATCTTAGCAATACAACGGTTTCGGACAAGGGGCTGGCGCGGCTGGCGAGGCTGAAGGCGCTGCGGCGGCTCGATCTTAGTTATACCTTGGTGAAGGGAGACGGGCTGGCGCAACTGAAGGGCCTGGGTCAGCTCGCCGAGCTGCATTTGGCGGGGACGGGCATTGGAGACGAGGGCCTGGAGCGGCTGGCCGGCTTGGATGGTCTGGAGCGGCTGGATCTTAGTTACACCGGCTTGACGGACGCGGGGACGGCGCACCTGGCAAGTTTTCCCAAGCTGAAGCGGCTCGACCTGGCGGGAGATGACGTGGGCGACGCGGGCCTGGAAACCGTGGGGAAGCTGACGGGCTTGAGGGAGCTGGTGCTGAGCTACAACCGAATGACGAGCAAGGGGCTGGCGAGTCTGGAAGGGCTGGCGAACCTGACCGATCTGGAGCTGGTGAAGACGCGGGTGAACGACGCGGGGCTCGAAGCGATCGGGAAGCTGAAGAACCTGACGCGGCTGAACCTGGATTACACGGGCGTGACGGACGCGGGCCTCGCGCCGCTCGAAGGGCTCGGCAAGCTGGCGGAGCTGCGGCTGGACAGCGCGACGGTGACGGATAAAGGAGTGGAGCGGCTGCGGGGGATGACGCGCTTGAAGCTGCTGAACCTGTATCACACGCTGGTGACGGACAAGGGATTTGCGGAGCTGCAGACGGCGCTGCCGGGATGCAAGATCATCTGGGACCGGGATTCGAGTTCGCGGACGCGGAGGGGGAGCTAGGGGCGGAGGGATTCACCACAGGGCCCAGAGGGCGCCCCGCAGAGGACGCAGAGGGAAAAAAGATGCGGAGGGTGCTTTATGTAGCCGGAGCGGCGTTGCTGCTGCTGGGGCTGCCCGCGTTGGGCGCCACGGCGGCGGATGGCGATCTGGCGGCTTGGGTGGAGGGGCAGGGAGGACGTGTCGCTCGGGACGCGGCGGGGCGCGTTACGGGAGTGAACTTGCGGGCGAGCTGGATCACCGATGGCGATCTGGAGAGGCTGGGGCGGGCGCGGGGGTTGCGGACGATCGATTTGTCGCTGACGCGGATTACGGATTTGGGGCTGGAGCATTTGAAGCCGCTCGCGGAAGTGCGGGAGATCAATTTGTATTACTGCGAGTTTGTCACCGATGTAGGTATTGCGCGGCTGAAAGGGTGGCAAAAGCTGGAGCGGCTGAACCTGCGCGGGACCAAGATCACCGATACGAGCCTGGAGCACCTGGCCAGTTTGCCGGCGCTGGCGGCGCTGGACATCGGGTTCACGCAGATCACGAGCAACGGGATTGAGCTGCTGGGGGCGCTGCCGCATTTGCGGGAGCTGGCCATCGGAGGGAACAAGATCAGCGGCGGGGCGCTGAACGGGCTGAAGGCGCTCGCGGGGCTGGCGCGGCTGGATGTGAACGGGCAGCAGCGGACCGACTCGGGGCTATGGTCGGTGACGGTGACGGATTTTGATCTGGACAGCGTGGCGGGGCTGACCGGGCTCGAGGCGCTCGATTTGGGAGGAACGAAGATCACCGATCTGGGGGTGGAGAAGTTGAAAGGGCTGGCGCGGCTGCGCGAGCTGGGACTGAGCCGGACGCGGGTGAGCGATGCGGCGTTGCAGGCCGTGGCGAAGCTGCCGGAGCTGGAGAAGCTGAGTTTGTGGAAGGACGAGCGGATCACGGATGCGGGCGTGCCGGCGCTGCTGGCGATGAAGAAGCTGAAGGCGCTGGACGTGGCCGAGACGGGGATGACGGCGGCGGGGGTGGAGAAACTGCGGCGGGGGATGCCGGGGTGCGAGGTGTTCGGGAAGTAACGGCGGGCCACGAAGAGGGCGAATGGAAGCGCCAAGACCTACGAAGAGGGAAGCATTCTTAGGTTACGCCCTGGCGATCGTGCTCGGCCTCCTGCTGGCACTGGCCGCCACCAGGCTGGCACACCTGCCCGCGAGGTCGTTTGGAGAGACGCTGGGACGAGCGGCGCTCCGCGTCTATCGCACGGAAGTAGCATCCTCGTTCATCATCCGGGATTACGTTCGCACCCATTCCATGCGGAAACTGCAACTGGGCGCAGGCGGCCAGGACATGCCGGGGTGGCTCAACACGGATATTCAACTGAGTAGTGGTGAGGCTTATCTGGATGCAACGAAGCATTTTCCGCTCCCGGACCAGTCCTTCCACTACGTGTTCAGCGAGCACATGATCGAGCATCTGGAGTACGAAGCCGGGCTGGCCATGCTCAAGGAGTGTCACCGTATTCTGGTTCCGGGAGGCAAGGTGCGGATTGCGACTCCGAATCTTCTGAAGTTCGTCGAGCTGTTCCAGGATAAGAAGAGCGACGAGATGCGGCGTTATATGCAATACAAGGCTCAGTGGCACACGTGGCCCCAGATACCTACACCGCAGTGTCTTATATTAAATCTCGAACTCAGGGAGTTTGGCCATCAATTCGTGTACGATCCCCAGACTCTGAAAGACAGCCTGGCGGGAGCCGGATTTCAGAGGATTACCGAGTTTCGGCCAGGGGAAAGTGACGATGCTGCGCTTCGAGGGATCGAGGGCCGCCAGAGTAATCCTTATCTTCGCGAAGTCAATAACTACGAAACGATGGTTTTTGAAGCCGTGCGGCCGTAGCTGGGCGCCGGGCGGCGAGGCGCCGGCCAAGACGCAGGGCGCCGGGCAGCGCCAGACTTGAGGGCGCCGCCGTGGAGCTTGCGGGCGCTTGGCGCGGCGGCTACGGATGGCGATCTGACGGCTTCGGTGGAGGGGACGTGTTGTTGCCCGGGATGCGGCGGGGGGCGTTCGCCCCGCGCGGTCGCGGGCGCTACGAGGCGAGCGCTAACGCAGGCTTCCTGCCGGGGCGCCTGGCAGCGCTACTTGAGGATCATGCAGAGCAGGTTCCACGCAACCACGCCGCTGTAACCGACGTTGGCCAGTTTCACCACGCGGTCTTTGTGATAGCGGACGGCGAGGCAGCCGATGGCGATCGCCACTAGTTTGGCCATCAGCACGCCCAGGATCGGGCTCCAATGCACCAAAGCTCCTACCAACCAACTGGACTCCGACAGACCCATCTTCAAGAACAGCATGGTGGTCAGGAGGTCCAGCATCTGCAAGTAGATGAACAACGAGAGCGAGCCCATTTGTTGCTCCAACCTCACTGTCTAACCTATCAGCGTAAGGTCGTAAGATCAATCGGCAAATTGGGGCTTTGCATTAGGCGTGGGCGGTTTTCATGCTTAGCCGCCCCTGGCAGGCGGCGGGCCCGGCGACCTATTCCTTCGCCGGCGCGCTCGGGGCGGCCGCCGGCAGAAGCTGGCGGTGTTCGATGATGGCGTCGATCATGCCGTACTTGATGGCGTCTTGAGGCCCCATGATGTAGTCGCGATCCACGTCCTGCGATACCTTCTCGATGGTCTGGCCGGTGTGGGTGGCCAGCAACTGGTTGATGGTCTCGCGCATGCGGAGAATCTCGCGAGCGTAGATGTCGATGTCGGTGGCCTGGCCGGCGAGGCCGTGAATGGACGGCTGGTGGATCATGATGCGCGAGTGCGGCAGCGCAAAACGCTTGCCCTTGGCGCCGGCGGCCAGCAGCACCGCGGCCATCGACGCGGCCTGGCCCAGGCAGATGGTGGTCATGTCGGGCTTGATGAACTGCATGGTATCGTAAATGGCCAGGCCGGCGGTGATGGAGCCGCCCGGAGAATTGATGTAGATCGAGATGTCTTTCTGCGCGTCCTCGGCTTCCAGAAACAGCAGTTGCGCGATCACCATGTTGGCGATGGCATCGTCGATCGGAGTGCCCAGAAAAATGATGTTTTCTTTGAGGAGGCGGGAATAAATGTCGAAGGCTCGCTCGCCGCGGGAGGTCTGCTCGATGACCATCGGCACCAGGATCTGGGAACTCATGCCCCGATTATCTCACAGCGGTACCAAGAGCTAAGTCATGAGCGCTTACCCAGGAAGCGAGAAGGAGCGGCGGGTGGAGGCGGGCGCGCTCGAGACGGTGGTGCGAAACGTGTTCGAGCGCTGCGGGATGTCGGGCGAAGATGCGGGCCTGCTGGCGGACACTTTGGTCACTGCGGACCGGCGCGGCGTGCACTCGCACGGCGTGCTGCGGGCGCCGGAGTACGTCAAGAAGCTGCGGGGCGGAGGCGTCAATCCTGCGGGAAGGCCGGCGATAGTGCAGGACGCCGGGGCGGCGCTGCTCATCGACGGCGACAACAGCATGGGGCAGATCGGAGCGACGTTCGCCATGCGGCGGGCGATCGAGCGGGCGCGGACGACGGGCGTCGCGGCAGCGGCCGTGCGCGGCAGCAACCACTGCGGCGCTATGGCTTACTACGCCATGCTGGCGCCGGCCGAGGACATGATTGGCATTGCTACGACCAACGCGCTGCCGACCATGGCGCCTTGGGGCGGGATCGACAAGATTCTGGGCATCAACCCGCTGGCGGTGGCCGTGCCGGCCGGCGAGGAAACGCCCATCGTTTACGACGCCGCCTTCAGCGCGTCGTCGATCGGCAAGATCCGCGTGTACCGGCAGAAAGGGCTCCCCATTCCGGAGCAGTGGGCGTTCGACGCGAGCGGGGGCCCGACCACCGATCCGGCGGCGGCGATCGCCGGACTCTTGCAGCCCATCGGCGGCTACAAGGGGACGAGCTTGGCACTGGTAATGGGTATCCTCTCGGCGGTGCTCTCGGGGGCGAGCTACGGTCCCGAGCTGGGCAGCCTGGCGGAAGGCGCCACGGCGGGGCGCGACGGGCACTTCTTCGTGGCGCTGCGGATCGCCGCGTTCGAAGACGTCGGCGTGTTCCGGAAGCGGGTGGACGGGATCATCCGCCAGATCCGCAGCGGGCGGCGCGCGCCGGGCGTGGAGCGGATCTACGCGCCGGGGGAGATGGAAGCCGAGACTGAGAGCGACTATCAGCGCAACGGCATTCCGCTGAACGCGGCCACGCTCGAGGACCTGGTCCAAGCCGCCGGGCGGCTCGGGGTGGACGCTTCGGCGCTGCGCTGAGCGCCAGGCGCGGCCGCCGGCGCGCCGCTACCTTGCCCCGGACCGGCCATTGCCTGCAGCACAGCCGCCATCTCAGCGGGGCGGAAACCATACGGCCCCGGCTCGCTCTTGTAGGCGACGCTGCCGCCGCGATCGATCACGTAGAGGCGGTCGGGCCAGCCGGTGTAGGCGGCCTCGGTGGAGTTGTCGAAGCCGTCGAGCAGGGCCGGAATCTGGATGCCCAGCTTGCGGACGCAGGAGCCGGCCACCTCGCTGCGCTCGCCGAAATCTTTGGGACTCGCGACGATCACGCCCTGGCGCACATTCTGCTGCATCTGCCACACGTCGCTGGCGTGGGCTTCGAGGATGTAGACCACGTAGAAGGCCGCCCGGCCTTTATACTGCTGATACAAACGATTGAGCGCGGGAACCTCCCGGCGGAAGGGCGGTCAAGTATAGCTGCCGAACACCAGCACGACGGGC
The DNA here is from genome assembly GCA_035632135.1 of Bryobacterales bacterium. Classification (GTDB taxonomy): domain Bacteria; phylum Acidobacteriota; class Terriglobia; order Bryobacterales; family JACQDG01; genus DASQHK01. The sequence goes on along the minus strand of DASQHK010000348.1, from coordinate 6,822 downwards.
TTCTCGCCGCGGAACGAGGCGAGGCGGACGCGGGACTGGCGATCGAGGGCGAGCAGGTCGAAGTCGGGGGCGGGGTCGCCGATGCGCAGATGGCCGGCCCGGGCCATGGACCACAGCGGCCGGAAGGGCACCGCCAGCATCCAGGGGCCTTGCGCTTTGGCCATGAACCCGGCGAAGCGGCTGGGCGGCTGGTGCATCGCGGCCAATAGGCCGGCCAGCAGCGCGAGGTAAAGCGCCGCTAGAAGCGCGGCGGCTCTTGCGAGGGCTCGCATTCTGGTGGCATGGTAACACAGTGAGTCGAGCGGCATCCAGCTTGTAATCCGCCCGTAAGGAGCCGCCAGCTACCACTCCCTTTCGGTCGCGGCCCGGAACCGATCGATCGGAGCGGCGAACAAAGGGAGCGGCAGCCCTGTCGGGTTCGCCGAACAAACGACGGGAAGCGCCTGGGCTTACGGACGGATTACGGTCCAGGTTCCATGCCACGATCTACGCCTGATGTTTCAGAATTGGAGGCGCAGCCCCAACTGAATGATGCGCGGCGCTTGCGCGCTTTGAATTTGGCCGAAGAACGGGCTGGAAACGTCCATGTTCGGCGGATTGAAGCGCACCTGGTTGAAGGCGTTAAAGAACTCCGCCCGAAACTGCAACTGTTTCGTCTCGGTGAGGAGAAACTTTTTGAACACGGAGATGTCCCAGTTCCAGAAGCCGGGTCCGGAGATCAGGTCGCGCCCGGAGGTGCCGAAGGTGAGCGGCGCCGCTCGGGAGAACGCATTGGGGTTAAACCAGTACAAGGAGCGGTTGGCGCCGCCGTAATCCGCTCCTGGCGTGATGGTGGCGCCGCCCGCCGTGAACGGCGCGTTCGAGGCGATGCCGGTGGCATCGGCGCGCTCGGTGATGAAAGAGATGGTGGAAAGATTGGGCGACGTGACGTCGCGATTCACGCCGGACTGGAACACGGTGGTGCTGGTAATCTGCCAGCCGCCGGCCACCTGGTTCAAGACCGGCCCCGCGGAGCCCAGCAGCCGCTTGCCTCTGCCGACCGGAAGCTCCGCGATCACGCTCATCACGAACCGCTGGCGGATGTCGAAATCGGAGCTTCCCTTGTCGAGCTGAAAGTTAGCCGGGTTCAAGTTCGGGCTGCCGAACGATCCGCCGGAGTCGGTATCGATGGAGTGCGACCAGCTATACGAGCCGAGCACCGAGAAGCCTTCGCTGAAGCGGCGCTCGATCTTGAGGTTCATCGCGTGGAAGTCCGACTTGCCCGCCTGCGAGGAATACAGCATGCCCACGATGCCGGACGAGACGGGGAATCGCAGGGCCTCCGGCACGACGCGATAAAGGACGCCGGGCGCGGCCGGCGCATCGGAGTTGTAACGCTTCGAAAGGCGCTTGCCCTCCGATCCGACATAGGCGGCTTCGGCCAGCCACTTCGTTCCGATGGATTTCTGAACGGACAGGGTCCACATATACTCGCGCGGCTTGCGGCCGTTCAGCTCCTCGGCAAACACATTGGTGTTGGCCGGAATCTGGTAGTCCTTGGTGATGGCCGGCACCGGAACAACCGGCAGGGCATTTACGCCGAGTTGCGCGGGAGGCAAGCCCCGGCCGGTGAAGTTGTTGTTCTGCTGGAAAAAGGTGGGCGGCGAGTTGGTGGTGAACTGCACTTCGTTCAACTGGGTCTGGTCGTAATAAACCCCGGCCCCCGCGCGGATGACGAACGAGGACGCCCAGGCGGGGTTATAGGCGAAACCCAGGCGCGGGGCGAAGTTGCGGTGATCGGGCTCGATGATCGAGTCGCGCACCTGCCCGAGAATGGGGAAGAGCTGTTTGCCGGTGTTGAAATCGAATCCAAAGACGTGATCGAGTTCCTGGGCCAGGGGCGGCGAAACGTATTCGTAGCGCAGGCCGTAGTTGATGGTCAGCTCGCGCGTGATCTTCCAGTCGTCTTGCGCGTAGTAGTTCTGCGTATAGAAGCGGAAGTGCGTCTGCGACGTTCCCACCGCGCCGTTCATGTTGGTGGGATAGCCGAGCAGGAAATCGGCCACGCCGTGCCCGGTTCCGACCGCCGGGTTGCCCTGCGCGTTGAGGGCCGCGGTCCAGCTTGCGTTGAACGTGAACGAGCCGCGCGGGCTGTTGTCGGAATCGATAAACATGCGCGACTGCCGCACGTCGAAGCCGAACTTGGCGCTGTGGCTGCCCTTGATCCAGGCGACGCTGTCGGAGATCTGATAGTTGTTGATGATGTTCCCTTGGGTCAGGCCGTTGCTGCCGATGCCGCTGAAGCCCTGCCACGATACGTTGGGCACGCCCCAGTTTCTGGGGACCGTCGATATGCCGGTGATGCCGATCTCCTGCGCCAGATTGGAGGCGACCGGCACCTGCTGGCCAAACAGGTTGGCGTAGCTGTGGTAGAGCCGGAGCACGTTCACGAGGACGGGGGAGAGCGTGGAGGTGAGCTGCACGACTTCGTTGGTGCCCTTGGAGATCACCTCCGCGCCGCCGAGCGGGGTGAGCGACGCGGGCTCGAGCGGAGCGTTCTGCCAGGTCTGCCGGCCGAACAGCGAGTGCTTGGAGTTGATGAGCCAGTCGATGCGCACGCTCTCCTGGTCGTCATTCAGCTTCTGAACGGGCGTGCCGACGAGGTTGGCGCCCTGCACGGTGGGATTGCTGGTCACCGGAATGTACGGGAAAAAGTTCTTGGCGACGTGATTGATGCGCGAGTCGGGGATGCGGTTGCCGGCAAAGGGCTGGCGCGTCCCGGCGGCCGGGTCGAAGGTCAGCGGGTCGTAGATCGGCGCCTCGCCGCTAAAATCGCCGGTGAGCAGCTTCTGCGTGGGATAGAGCCCGCGCGCGATGGTGCCGAGCCGCTGCCGGAGCCCTTCATAGTTGCCGAACGCGAAGAGCTTGTCCTTGCGGATGGGAGCGCCGACGGCGAAGCCGTACTGGCTGCGCTTGAACGGCTCGGGCTGGCTGGAGAAGAAGTTGCGCGCGTCGAAGCGGTCGTTGCGCAGCAACTCATACACGCTGCCGTGCCACTCGTTGGTGCCGCCGCGCGTGGCAACGTTGATGATTCCCGGCGAGTTTCCGAATTCGGCCTCGAAGAAGTTCCGCTGGATCTTGAACTCCTCGATCATGTCGAGGGACGGATTGATCGAGGTGTCTCCGACGCGCGGATTCCGCAGCTCGACGCCGTCGAGCAGGTAGCTGGTGGAGCTTTCGCGCTGCCCGCCGACGAGGATGCTGCGATCGGCGCGCTGTGTCGTGGAGGAGACGAAGCTGGCCGGGCCTTGCGAGGCCGGAATCTGCGGCACCACTCCGGGCGAGAGGGAGCCGAGCGTCAGGTAGTTTCGACCATTCAGGGGAAGGTCCTGGATGACGCGCCGCTCGATCAGTTGTCCGAGCGAGGCCGTCTCGGATTCCTTGAGCTGCGCCGCCTCCGCCGAGACGGTGACCTGCTCGGTGACCTGGCCCACCTTGAGGCTTATGTTGACGACTTCCCGTTGGGCGATGGCAAGGACGAGGTCCCGGACCACCGCGGTCTGAAAGCCGGTCGCCTTGGCGGTGATTTCATAAGCGCCGGGCGGCAACTGCGGCAGGACGTACTCGCCGTTTTCGCCCGCTTGCGTCTGGCGCTCCTGATCGGTGGAGAGCTGGGTCACGGTGATCTGCGCGCCCGGAATGACGCTGCCGCTTTCATCGGTGACCACGCCGGCAAAGGAGGAGGTGTTCACCTGCGCGGAAGCCAGCGTCGCGAAGGCAAGTGACAAGAGCTGACAGGCCAGCCCAAGTCGAAGCATTTTAAGCATTACGCGTGAAATATGCATCTTGATTCCCCGGATTGGCATCAGGATACACCGCGCGGACATCGACGGCAAGAAATAATTTGGGTGGGTTAGGGGCCGCTGAAAAAGTCCGAATACCGCTTGCTAACGCGCGCGGCTCGGAATTGGCTTCACGGGCAGGGTCTCGCTGCCGGCGAGAATAGACGCCAGGGACTGCGGCGCGGTTTGGGAGCACGCCGCCAGGGCGGCGAAGAACAGAGTCCATCGCAGGCGCGCAATCATTTGCCGTTCCCCATTTGCCGCACCGCCTCGACCGCGCCCGCGAGGGCCGAGCGGTAGACGGAGATGTCGGAGCTGAAAGAAACCACGTTGTAGCCGAGCTTCACCCAGTCCGCAGCCTGCTCACGGCTGGCGGGCTGGATGCCGGCGGCCTTGCCGTGGCGGTGCGCCGCATCGGCGACGCGCGCCAGCGCCTCGAGGAACTGCGGATTCTGAAACTGGGCGACGATGCCCAGCGACTGCGTGAGGTCGAAGTGGCCCACCCAGAGGATGTCGACGCCCGGCACGGCGGTAATCGCCTCCAGGTTCTCGAGTCCGCGGCGGCTTTCGATCTGGCAGATGACGGTGGTATTGGCGTTGGCTTCGCGCAAGTACTCGACGGGCTTGGGAGGCACGTAATCATTGTGGGCGCTGCCGAGACCGAGGCCGCGGCGGCCCTCCGGCGCGTACTTGACGGCATTGACGATGGTCCGGGCTTGCTCGACGGTTTCGACGTTGGGGATCATGACGCCAAGCGCCCCGGCGTCGAGGACGCGCGCGATGAAGTGGTAGTGGGGAGCGGGGACGCGGACGATGGGAGCGACCGGGGTGGCTTTGAACCAGGCGATGAGGTCGGCCATGCGATCGAGGCTGATGCCGCTGTGCTCCATGTCGAGCAGGACGAAATCGAGGCCGGCGGCCTCGACGATCTTGGCGATGCCGCGGGTGGCGAACTCCATCACCATGTGGCCCACGGCCACGCGGCCTGCGGCGATCCTTTCGCGCAACAGATTTGGCTTCACGTTGTCCTCCAGCGGGCGAGCCTGGCGCTGCATCCGGGGCGCGCGAGCACCTCGCGGTTCACGACGTGCTTGGGCGCCTCGCCGCGCGAAACTGCCAGCACGTTGCGGCAAGCGTAGAGACCGTTGTCGCGGGCCGATTCCCGGGTCCAGGCGATGGCATGCGGGGCGACGATGACGTTGTCCATGGCGAGCAGCGGATCGCCGGGCGGGACCGGCTCGGTCTCAAAGACGTCCAAGCCGGCGCCTGCGATACGGCGGCTGCGGAGCGCGTCGGTCAGCGCTTCGCGGTTGACGATGGGCCCGCGGGCGGTGTTGATGAGATAGGCGGTGGGCTTCATCCAGCCGATTTCGCGCGCGCCGATCAGATTGCGCGTGTGGTCGTTCAAGAAGCAGTTGATGGCGACGAAATCGCTTTCGCGCATGACGGTTTCGAGCGGCACGAGTTCGACGCCGGGGGGCGCCGCCTGGACGAAGGGGTCGCAGGCCAGCAGGCGGCCGAAGCCGATGCCGCGCGCGATGCGGAACATTTCGCCGGCGATGTTTCCCGCGCCGACCGAGCCGAGCGTTTTGCCCTCCACATTTTGGGCCGTGGGGGGCGCCGAATCGCGCCAGCGGCCGGCGCGGCACAGCGTGTCGAGAGTGCGCAGGTTTTTGGCCAAGGCAAAGATGAACGTAATGATGCCTTCGGCCACGGGCCGGCGCACGCCGTCGGGCGTGATGGCTAAGATCACGTCGTTGTCCGTGAGCGCCGGGACATCGAGGCGATCGTAGCCGACGCCCCAGCGCGTGATCACGGCGAGGCGCTTCACGCCGGCCACGCTCGCGGCGGGGAAATGCAGGCCGAGCGCGATCACGCCGTCGTAGCGATCGAGCACTTCCGGGGCCGCGTCGCGGCCGGTGTCGGGCATGTATTCCCAGTCGAAGTTCGGCAGGGCCTCGGCCAGCGCGGCCTCGATCGATCCCTTCGCCTGCGCTTGAAAATCGGGGGTGACCCCTACGCGAAATTTAGTGGTCATAAGGTGGCCATACAGGAGTGCCCATTGTACAATGGCGCGTATAGGAGGCTGACATGGCGAATCGGGTTAGCAGACGCGTATTCCTGGGAGAGGCCGCTTTGGCCGGCGTGGCCGCCGCGTTTGCGGCGGAGACCGGCGACCAGTCGAAGGTGTTGCCCACGCGGGCGCTCGGCAAGACCGGCGTGAAGGTCACCATTCTGGCGATGGGATGCGGCAGCCGGCTGCTGATGTATAAGCGGCAAGACCCGGCGGTCGAGGCGCTGCACCTGGCCTTCGACCTGGGCGTGCGCTACTTCGACACGGCTTACGGCTATGGCAGCGGCAAGAGCGAGACGTGGGTCGGAGAGGCCATGAAGGACCGGCGCAAGCAGGTGTTCCTGGCCACCAAGATCGAAGCGCGCAACGGCGACGAGGCGACGCGGGTTGTCGAGGGCAGCCTGAAGCGGTTGCAGACCGACCAGATCGACCTGGTTCACATCCACGGCCTGACCGACGAAGAGGACTTGCAGCGAATCGAGGCCAAAGACGGCGTGCTGAACGCGTTTTACAAGCTGCGGGATCAGAAGATCGCGCGCTTCATCGGCATCACGTGCCACAGCAATCCGGCGGTGCTGAAGACGGCTCTCGAGCGCCATGATTTCAACTGCACGCAGATGGCGCTGAACGCCGCGCTGCAAGGGATGGCCGACGGGCGCGGCAAGATGATCCTGAATCCCGCCATGAAGACGAGCTTCGAGCTGGTGGCGCTGCCGGTGGCGCGCCGGAAGAACATGGGCATCCTGGCGATGAAGGTGATGGGGCAGGAGGAACTGCTGGGGGCGGGGCCAAACAAGTCCGAGCCGGCCAAGCTGCTGCAATACACGCTGAGCCTGCCGGTGGCCGCCGCCGTGGTGGGGATGCCGAAGCCGGAATTCATCCGTCAGAACATCGCCTGGGCGAAGGCGTTCAAACCCATGCCGAAGA
>DASQHK010000347.1:0-12082 GCA_035632135.1 Bryobacterales bacterium | reverse complement strand
CGTTTCGAGGTGGGCCAGCCGCCCGAGCTGGTAATCGAGATCCTTTCCACGCGCCGGGGCAACGTCGAGCGCACGGAAAAGCTGGACGATTATGCCCGCGCCGGCATCGGCGAATACTGGATCGTCAATCCTTTCGACCGCGCGATCGAGGTTTACGAGCTGCGCCAGGGCGAGTATGTATTGCGAGAGACCGTCTCGCAAGGCTCCCTCTCTCCAGCGGCGTTTCCAGGCCTGCCAATCGATCTGAAAGAAATCTGGGCTGTTCTGGCGTGAGGGCTAGTCTGACGGCAGAACCTTGACCCCCTTCTGCAATTCAAACAGGGATTCGGGAAGCTTCTTGTTGATCTCCAGGTCGTCGCCGAACATCTCAAAAATCTTCTCACCGTTGCGAACGAGCTGGGTGTAGTGAGGGAGCTGCACACCCGAAACGGCGCGGTACTTCGACCAGTTGGTAACTTCCTCGGTAACGTCGCGCGTGGTGGGATCGCGGCGCTCGTATTTCTCCCGCACCGGCAGATGGGTCAGTTGTTGCAAGTAGACCGTGACCGTGCGGTTGTCGCTATCGGTGACGCGCAGCGTATCCGCCGGCTGGTTCTCGATGATGTCGGTGCCGAGCGATTCGAAGATGATTCCAGGCTCGTCGAGGCGGTACCTGAGGATGTAGAACATGTCGCGCCGCAACCGGTCGCGATACTGGCGCATGTAGTCCTCGGGGAACGGCCGGGCGCCGCGGTAGGTCACCTCATACCCTTGGCCGCCAGCAAACAGAACGAAGTACCCCTTCTTCTTGCCGATGTCGCGCCGGTCGCGCACGCCCAGCCAGCCCGGCGGCGGCGAGGCGGGTTTCGGCTCGTACTCGGTGTACATGGTCATCACCGTCAGCCCGCTGAGCCGGCCTTCGTAGAACTGATAGGCGCGGCCGTGCTGGACCTTGTTTTGCATGTTCAAGAAGGCCTGGCCGCCCAGCGCCTTCAGGCATTGCTGTATGAGCCGCTTGCCCGCTTCCTGCGAGGTTTGGGCGGCGAGCGAGGAAGCCAGCAGGACCGCGACCGCGAGGGAGCGGATGATCAGCAATCGTCTCATCGGCAGGCCTGGACGAAGCGCTCCAGCAGCTTCCTGCTGACCGGGCTTTGCTCAAAGATGCGCTCGGGATGCCACTGCACGGCCATCAGAAAGCGGCCGTTGCGGTTGGCCTCGATCGCTTCGATCACGCCATCGGGCGCGCGCGAGGTGACGCGGAAATTCGGCGCCGCTTTGTCCACCGCCTGGTGATGCGTGCTGTTGACCGTGTGCGGCCCCGCCCCCGCCAGCTCCTCGAGCAGCGAGCCGCGCTCGATCTCGACCGGGTGCCGCGTCACGTGCTCGCTGTGCTCGATCTCGGTGCGCACCGCGTCGGGTATGTGTTGCACGAGCGTCCCGCCGTAGTAGACGTTCATCGATTGCATCCCGTAGCAGATTCCCAGCACCGGCCGGCCCGCGCGGTCCGCCTCGCGGAGTAGGGCGAAATCGGTTTCGTCGCGCTTGGGGTTTACGAACTCCACCGAGGGGTGGCGCGCGGCGCCGTAGCGCGCCGGGTCTACGTCGCTATCGGAGCCGGAAAGCACCACGCCGTCGAGCCGCGGGAGCAGCTCCGGCGCCAGCTCCGGAATCAGCGGAATCATCACCGGCAGCCCGCCCGCCGCGTATACCGCTTCGAAGTAGGTAGGCTGCAAATACCAGCGGCTCTTTTGCCAGTCGCCCTCCGGTCCCGGCTGCCAGCGCGCCGGAATGCCGATCAGCGGCTTGGGCCGGCTTTCCTTCACGGCTTGGCCAGATCCTCGGGCTTCAGCCCGGTGTTGAATTGAACCTCCGTGTACTGCCTCTCCGAGAACTTCTTACCGTTTTGGAACGTGACAGCCTTGAACGGCACGCGAACGCCGGCCACTTCCCGAAAATCCTCGTACACTTCTTCCACCTTGGCCGCCGGCCCCGTGATCGCCTGGCCGCGGTATTGCTTCTTGAGCACTTCGCCCGAGGCCGCGTCCACGAACAGCTCGACCTGCTGGCCTTCCTTGGAGCTGATCTCGATCACGTCGGCTTCGCGGTCGCCAGCCTTGTCCTTCCTCAAAAAGTTGACCGTGCGATCCGAGTCTCGGTCGCTGAGCAGCAAAGTCTCATTCAGGCGGAAGATCTCCCCGCGCGCCTGCTGCAATTGCGGCCCCGGCAGCGGCATCTGACCCTGCGGCGCTTTCATCCAGCCACCCTTCCCGTCGGTGTAAACCGCAATCTTGCCGAAGGGCAGCTCGTTTTCCTCGCGCAGCGTCGAGGGAAACACGATCTCGATCTTCTGCTTCACCGCCATGCTGCCCATGGGGCCGGTGAGCTGTGCCTTGGCGGAAATGACGGCGTCTTTGATGGCGGCCAGCTTATCCGCTCCGCCGGCTGCTTTCTGCGCGCGCTCCAGCACCGCCTTGCCCTGCGCGAGAGATTCGGCCGTCGCCGCGGCCTTCTCCTGCTTCGGCTGCGGGATCGTGATGTCGAGCGGCGTAACCGGCTTGCCCAGCGCCGCCAGCGGCTGGTCGAAGTCGGACGCCTTCCCCACGGCGACGATGGTCATCTCCTCCGGGTGGATGTATTTCTTCGCCACGCGCAGCACGTCCTGCTTGGTCACCGCCTCCAACCTCTTCTTGTACTCAAAGATGAAGTCCTTCGGGTAGCCGAAGTATTCGTAGGTTTGCAGCCGGTTGAGCGTTTTCTCCGGTGTGTCGAAGTTGAAAACGAAGCTGTTCAGCACCGACTCTTTCGAGATCTTCAGCTCTTCGTCGCTCACCTCGCTCTCGCGGATGCGCTGCAGTTCCTGTATCACCGCCTTGGCAGCCTTCACCGTGGAGGCCGACTTGGTCCCCGCCGCCGCCAGGAAAAGGCCAGGGTGGTCATAGCTCGCCGCCCACGACGCGCCCACCGAGTAGGCGTAGCCGAGCTTGGTGCGCACATTCTGGATCAGCCGGCTGTGAAAGCCGCCGCCCAAAATATCGGCCATCACTTCCAGCGCCGGGTAATCGGCGTCCTTGTACTCGCCGCCCAGGTGGCCCATGCGGATGTTGGTCTGGTCCACATCATTCTTCGTCACCAGATAGACGCCGCCCTTGGAATCCTGGCGCACGGGCGGGAATGGCGGCACGGCCGGCTGCGGGTTGCTCCAACCCTGGAAAGCCGCTTCGAGCTTCGCCTTCATCTCCGGCGTCGAAAAATCGCCGTACACGGCCATCATGACGTTGGCCGGGAAAAAGTAGCGTTTGTAGAAGCCCACCAGGTCGTCGCGCTGGATGCGGTCCACGTTCTCGTACTCGATTTGCCAGCCGTAGGGAGTGTCTTTGCCATACACAAGGTTGGCGAACTCGCGCCGGGCGATCTGCGCGGCGTCGTCGTTGCGGCGGGCGATGGCGCTGCGCGTCTGGTTCTTCCACAGATCGAGCCGCTGGGCCCGAAAGGCCGGGTGCATCACCAGGTCGGCGTAGATGGCCAGCACCTTGTCGATGTTTTCCTTGAGCGTGAAGAAATTCGCCTCGCCGCTCGTTTCTCCGATGCCGGTCTCAACCTCGGCCGCCATGCTCTCCAGCTCCTGGTCCAGCTCATCGCCGGTCTTGGAGGCCGTTCCGCCCGTTCGCATAACCGTGCCGGTCGCATCCGCCAGGCCGATCTTGTCCTTCGGATCAAAGAGATTGCCGGTGCGCACGAGCGCTCGCCCGCTGATGATGGGCAGCAGGTGGTCTTCGAGCAGGTAGAGCCGCAGGCCGTTGGGGAGCGTGAAGGTTTCCACCTTCGGAATCTTGATTTCCTTGAGCGGCGGATAGTGGAGCTGCTTGTACGAAGCCGGCGGACGCCGCGCGGTCGAGGCTGCTTTGCTGGCCGGCGCCGCGCCCGGCTTCCCGGCCGCCGGCGCCGCCTGTTGCGGGGCAGCCTGCAGCATCCAGCATGCGGCCATCAACGTAAGGCATCGAATCAGGATCTTCATAGCGGCGGCCTTCCTCACTTCTTTTCCTTCTCCTGCCTGGCGGTCTCTGGCTTCGGCGGCTGCACCAAATAGGTCACCGTGCGGTGCTCCGGGTCGAAGTATTTCTTTGCCACCCGCTGCACATCGTCGGCGGTCACTTTGTTGATCTCATCGAGCGAATAAAACAACTGCCGCCAGTCGCCGAACTGCGCGTAGTAGGCCGCCAGCTCCCCGGCCAGCCCGGCGTTGCTTTCGAGCTTGCGGATCAGCGCCGCGCGGTTCTTCGTCTTCACCATGTGCAGCGTTTCCTCGTCCACCTTTTCCGTTTTCAGCTTGCCGATCAGGCGGTACATGGCCTCCTCGTTCTCGGCGACCGTGTGGCCCGAGGTCGGAAACGCGTAAAAAAGAAACAGCCCCGGGTAAACGGTGCCGGGGAAATCGGGGAAGCCGCCGGCATCGAGCGCGATCTGCTTGTCGCGCACCATCTCCTTATAGAACCACCCGGTCCGTCCGCCGCTCAGCACGCTTGAGATCACGTCGAACACGGCGCGGTCCGGATCGTACTCGGAAGGCTTCTTGTAGCCCACCACCACGACCGGCTGCGCCTCGGATTCCACCTGCACCTGGCGCTGCCCGTCCTGGGCCGGCTCGACGGTGTGCTCGAGCGGGGGCAGCGGACGCTTCGGCAGCCGCCCGAAGTACTCCTCGGCGAGCGTCTGGATCCGCTTGTGGTCGACGTCGCCCACGATCGCTGCGGTCAGGTTGGCCGGCACGTAGTACGTCTGGTAAAATTTCTCGGCGTCGGGCACGCCGATGTAGTCGAGGTCGCTCGGCCAGCCCACGGGAGGCTGCCCGTAGGGGTGTGCGACGAACGACGCGGCCAGAAAAGTCTCCACCAGCTTGCCCACCGGGTTCGAATCGGCGCGCATCCGCCGCTCCTCCTTTACCACGTCCCGCTCCTTGTAGAACTCGCGGAACACCGGGTGCAGGAAGCGCTCCGATTCCAGGTAGAACCACAGCTCGGCGCGGTTGGATGGCAGGCTGTAGAAATACACAGTTGAATCGGAGGACGTCGCCGCGTTCAGCCCCACGCCGCCGCTCTGCTCGATCAGCCGGCTGTATTGTTCCGAGTCGGCCAGCTCGCCGGCCTTCTCCACCGCCGCGTGGAAAGCCTTCTCGAGCTGCTCGAGCTTCGCCTTGTCAGCATGGCGGCCCTTGTTTCCCTCGGCCCGCAGCTCGTCGAACGCCCGGTTGACTTCTTCCATGGCCTTCTTTTCCTGCAGCCAGTTTTTCGAGCCGATCTCCGAGGTGCCTTTGAACGCCATGTGCTCGAACATATGCGCCAAGCCGGTCTCGCCCTTGGGGTCGTTCACCGAGCCGACGTTGGCGTAAGTGTGGAACGAGACCACCGGCGCCTCGTGCCGCTCGACGACGATGAAGTGCATGCCGTTTGCCAGCGAGAACTCGGTGACTGATTTTTCGAATTGCTTCAAATCCTGCGGGCGAGCCGGCAGCGCCAGGCAGATAGCGAGCGCGGCGATGCCCCATAAGCGATGGCCATTCATGTTTTCTAGTGTAACCCAAGGCCGCCGGCGTTTTGGGGGCTCGGCGCCGGCGCTCTCCAGGCCCTGCGTTACACTGAAGCGTGCCTCGCTGGGCTTCCTTTTTCGCGCCCACCGCCCGCTTCCTGCTCCAGACCGAGATCCACGCCTACGCCTTCGCCATCGCCGCCAGTCTGCTGCTCTCGTTTTTTCCGTTTCTGGTCCTGATGCTATCCGTCTGCCTCCACCTGCTCCACTGGCCCGGTGCCGCCGACGTGGTTTATCTCGCCCTCCGGGATTTTCTTCCCTCCGACCCGCCGCTGTTCGACTTCGTCCGCTCCAACCTGCGAGCGGCGGTGGCCTCGCGCGGCCGCGTCGAGCTGTTTTCCATCATCCTGTTGCTGCTCACCAGCAACGGCATCTTCGAGCCGCTGGAGGTCGCCCTCAACCGCGTCTGGGGCATCTCGAAGAACCGGAGCTTCTGGCGCAACCAGTGGGTGAGCTTCGGAATGATTCTGCTGTGCGGCGCGCTCGCCCTGGTCTCCACGCTGTTCACCGCCATGAACCGCAACCTGCTCGAGTCGCTCGCCGGCCCCCTGCCGGGGCTCACGCGCTGGATCAGCCTGGCGGCGTTCAAGGCCGCCGCGCTTCCGGTCTCGATCACGATTCTGTTTCTGATCTACTGGCTGCTTCCCAACGGGCCGATTCCGTGGCGGCCCGCGCTCGGCGCCGCCATCCTCAGCGGCGTGGCGGTGGAGGCGGCGAAAATTCTCTATCTCCGCATCTGGCCGTGGCTCGATTTCCGCCGCGCCTACGGCCCGTTCTTCATCTCGGTGACGCTGGTGGTGTGGGGCGTGGTCTCGTCGCTGGTGGTGCTGGCCGGCGCCGAGATCTCCGCGCGCCGCCATCGCGGCCTGGCGCCGGCCGATGATCCAGGCGGCATTCTTACGCTGGGCCTCTCCGCGCACCCCGCCGCGGCCACGCCAGCCCCGGCAGAAGAGACCTGCGCCGCCGGCGGCAGCCAGGCCGGGGAAGCTCGACCCAAACAAAACTAAAAAAAATGTTTTGACTTTGGCCCGTTTCGTGCTAAAACATTTAGTGGGCGGATTGTAGTGGGCGGCGGACGAGCGTCTTGAGACTGCCCGCTACAATCCGCCCGAAGCTGGACCGGGATCTCAGTAGTTCAATTCAATCACGAGGTGCAACATGGCTAAGAAACCGGCAAAGAAAGCCGCCAAAAAGAAAAAGAAGTAACCACACTTCACGGCCATCTCAACTGCAACCTTTTTGGGCAGCCCGCAAGGGCTGCCTATTTTTTTGCCGGAGGCCGCCACCCTTTCCCTACGGATTCATCTTGTAATACCGCTCGAACGGCCCGATGTTCGGATAGAAGGCGCAGGCGCGGTAAAGCTCGGCCACCTGCCGGATGTGCCCCAGATCGTGCAGCGCAAACTCGTTGAGCAACTGCCCGAACGTGACGGCCCCCAGTTCCTCGTGCCGGCCCGTCCGGTCCATGACGCTTGCGGGCAGAGAGTGGAGCCACACCAGGCTCTGCTTCCGCCGCTCGGCAAAAATCTCGAGCTGCTCGGCCCCGTCAAACTCGGCCCCGGCCGCAAACAGCGCCAACTGATCGTAGGCAGGTAGAAACGGGGAGTCCTGCTCGGCGATGGCCCAGAAGCGCTGGCCGAACCCTTTCACCTCCACGTCGGCCAGGTGCGCCAGCACCATGGCGATCGACCAGCGGTCCGGCGCCGGCCGCCAGTCCATCTGCTCTTTGGTGGCGGCGGCCAGCAGGTCGCGCAAGAATCCCGGCGTTTGCTTGAGCGCTGCAATGGCTTGTGGTTGCATGCCCGATTCTAGCGCACCCCGCGGCCGGCGGCCGCCGTGACAACGTAGCCGTGCTGGGCCAGCCGCTTGCCCGAAAGCCGGTGCGCTTCCGCCGACATTTCGTGCACGCCGGTCGCGTCAATCCAGCGGTTGTAGAAATTAAACAGCCCGCAGACGTTGATCGCGTCGTAGATCGCTTCGCTGCTCCATCCCGCCCGCCGTGCGGCCGCCACATCCGCGGCGGTAATCTCCCAGGAGTTCCGGTTCACCTTTCTGAGGAACGCGAAGAGCGCTTTCTCGGCCTCCGTAATTGGCGCGGTGCGAAAGTCCTCAAGCACCGCATCGACTCTCGCTGCATCGCCCAGCAGTTCCGCCGCAACTGCGGCGTGGCTCCGGATTCAAAACGGGCAATGGTTCTCGGCCGAGGTGAAGGCGGCGATCAGCTCGCGCAGGCCGGGGCTCAGCGGCGAAGGCCCGCGCATCACCGCCTGTGTGAACTCCGAGAGGAAATCGGTCACGCCCGGTTTGAACGCAAAAAGATGGAAGATCTGCGGCGCCTCGAGCCCCAGCGACCGCATCTGCTCGATGAGGCCGGCATAAGGACTTTCAGGGTTCGGGTGGTTCTCTATGTCTGGCAGATACATTGGCGGCATGGCAGCGCTCCCGGGCATCAGGCTACAACCCGCGCGGTCGAAAATCAACCGCCCGCCGCCGGGCAATCTAATCCAGCCTCAGCTCGTCGAAAGAATCGGCGTCGCCGCCATCCCGCGAGACCTGCCGGATCTGGAATTGCAGGCGCGCAAATCCCCGGCGGGAGTCATTCCAGAATCGGTGGAAGCTCCATCCCGCCGCGCGAAAGACCCTCCGGTGCTGCTGCCACAGCAGCAAGGCCGTGCCGTGGAAGAGCGCGGCGTGGCAGAGAAAGCGAATTCTCCGTGCCTCCTCGCGCAGCCGGCGCCGAGCCAAGCCGAGCGTCAGGGCCTGGTAATTCAGGTGGGCTGCCTCGTCACAAAGGATGCCCACACAGATCGAGCGGAGCAGGCGCGAGCGCGTGGCGTCCCGGAGCGCCTGGTAGAAGGGCATGGCGAGAACCTCCGCCGTTACGAGCACCATGGCGCACGCCTCCAGGCCGGCCAGCTTGCGCAGCCGGCGAAAAACCGCGTCCAGCCAGTGGCTCTCGAGCCGGGGAATGCGCTCGCGGTCCAGGAAGCGTCCGAGGATGGCGCTGTGGCCCTGCTCCTCGGCGATGAAAAGCTCCAGCGCGGGCACAAACCACGGATCTGCCGCGAGCACGGGGTGCGCCGAGGCCCTCCGCAGCAGACCCCGCCCGCGCGCCCATTCGCCCAACTGGAACTGCTGGATGGCCCGGCCAACGAGGCGGCGTTCGGCGGCGCTGAGCAGACCGGAGTCGTGCCATGGCAGAGTGCGCGGGCGGCCGCGGTTCTCGAGAAAGTGGCGGCGCCAGCGCGCGTAGGGTGAAGCGGCCGGAGCCGGAGCCAGCAGCAAGGGTGATGTCATGCTGAGGATTATAGAGTACTTTATATAATAAAGTCAATGAGGATTTCTCGACACCCCAAAGCCCCGGGGTGGCAGATGGCCGCGCGGGATCGCAGCGCCTCGATTATCAGCGGGCGGCCCGCAAGTCCCCGATCGCCGCTACGAGGGCCTGCTGCACGCGGGCCGCCGACTCCTCGTCCGGGTACGGCTGCCGCGGCCAGAAGAAGCCCTTCAGCCCATCCTTGCGCCGGCGCGGCACAATGTGCACGTGCAGGTGCGGCACGCTCTGGCTGACGCGGTTGTTGATCGCCACGAATGACCCTTCGGCCTCCAGCGCCTTCTCCACCGCACGCGCCAGCAGGCGCGCATTCGAGAACAGCGGCCCCATCCTGTCCTCCGGCAAATCGGCCAGGGTCTCGTAATGGTCCCTAGGTATCAACAGACAATGGCCTGGAAACAGCGGCCGGTGATCCAGAAAGGCGAGCGAGGAGGAGTCTTCGAAAACAACGCGACTGGCTGTTTCTCCCGCCGCAATCCGGCAGAACACGCAGCCTTCTACAAGGCTCGCCATGTCAGAGTGATTATAGCGACACGGAGTTGCCAGGGGGCACACCAAGAGTGTGCCGGTTGCGGAGGACTACCGCGGTGGCTGCGACGTCATTTCTTGTCGTCGTTCGAGCTTTGTGGCTTCGGCTTCTCTTCTTTTACGTCCTCTGACTTCAAAAAACCGCGGCCGATATAAAACGTGCCGGGGTGAACCGTAAAATCCGCGTTCGGCGAGAACTGTGCCACTGGCGGTTTGAAGGTTCCGGGCTTCGTCACAAAGCTCCCGGACTCCGGCCTGAAATCCTGCGACGGCCGAAAGGTTCCCGCCGCCGGCTTGAAGTCACCGGGGGTGGGCTTGAAGTCCCCGGACGGCTTGAAGGTCCCCGGAGGGACGGAGAACTCGCCGCGCGGCACCTTAAAGCTGTCGTCCGCGCGCAGGTTCCCCGCCGGGCCGGCCGCCGGAAACACGAACAGAACGATCGCAACTGCTGGAGTGAGTAGGCGCATATTCTTGTCCCACCCCTTCGTTCGGCAAGGCGCCCGAAGAACTTTAGCCCCACTTTAGCCAGAGACCCCCGGACAGCTCGCGCCTCGAACCAGCCTGCGGGCGGATTCAGGCGCCCCGCTTATCGCCGGCGAAACAATGAAAACAAAAGCGTTAGCAGAACGCTGAGCAGAATGCAGGTGGCCAGCGGGAAGTAGAACGTTACGTTCTTGCCGCGATAGACGATGTCGCCGGGGAGACGGCCGAGGCGGAAGAAGGGGAGCTTTTCGGCGGCCATCACCAGCAGGCCGATGGCGACCAGGATCAGGCCGAACAAAACAAACAAGCGGCCCAGGCTCACAACTCCATTCTAACGCGCGGCGCGGAGCAGTCTGCCCGGGGGGCTCCCGGCCCCAGCGGCGTTCAGCCCGCCAGCTCGCAGCCGGGAAAGAAGAAGCCAAGCTCGAAGGCGGCGGTTTCGGGTGCGTCCGAGCCGTGGATGGCGTTGCGCTCGATGGAGGTTCCGAAGCGCTTGCGGATGGTGCCGGCGGCGGCCTTGGCGGGGTCGGTAGCGCCCATCAACGAGCGCAACTCGGCGATGGCGTTGTCGCGCTCGAGGGCGATGGGAACGCAGGGGCCTTCGGTCATGAACCGGACGAGATCTCTGAAAAAAGGCCGCTCGCGGTGGACGTGGTAGAAACCCTCGGCCTGGGCGCGCGTGAGGCGCAGCATCTTCATGGCGAGGATGCGAAAGCCGGCCTGCTCGAGGGCGGCGACGATCTCGCCGATGTGAAGGGCGGCGACGGAGTCGGGCTTGATGATGGTCAGGGTGCGTTCGGTGGCCATGAGTTTAGTCGAGGAGCGGCCGCATCGTGTCGCCGAGGTCGGCGGATGATTTTGCGATGTGGATGCCGGCCTGCTGCATGGCGCGCAGCTTCTCGGCAGCCGTGCCGGAGCCGCCGGAGATGATGGCGCCGGCGTGGCCCATGCGGCGGCCGGGCGGGGCGGTCTGGCCGGCGATGAAGCCGACCACCGGCTTCTTGACGCTTTCCTTGATGTATTGTGCGGCCTGTTCCTCGGCGTTGCCGCCGATCTCGCCGATCATGAGGATGGCGCGCGTGGCGGGGTCGGCGTTGAACAGGCGGATGGCGTCGATAAAATTGGTGCCAATAATAGGGTCGCCGCCAATGCCGATGCAGGTGGTCTGGGCGATGCCGCGGGCGGTCAACTGGCCGACGGCCTCGTAGGTAAGCGTGCCGGAGCGGGAGACCAGGCCCACCCCCCCGCCGCGGCCATCGGGCGGCGTGTGGATGTAGCCGGGCATGATACCGAGCTTGGCCTTGCCGGGCGAGATGATGCCGGGGCAATTGGGGCCGATGAGGCGCGTTTGGCCGGCCTGCAGAAATCGCCGGACCGTGACCATGTCGCGAACCGGAATCCCCTCAGTAATACAGACGACAAGAGATAGCTGGGCGTCGATGGCTTCGAGAATGGCGTCGGCGGCCGCCGGCGGCGGCACGAAAACAATCGAAGCGGTGGGCGCCAGCTCCCGCACGGCCTGGGCGACGGTGTTGAACACGGGCAGGCCGAGCTGCTTCGAGCCGCCCTTGCCCGGTGTGACGCCGCCGACGATCTTGGAGCCGTAGGCGATGCACTGCTCGGCGTGAAAGGCGCCCTGCCGGCCAAAGCCCTGCACGATCACGCGCGTGGTTTCATCGAGTAAAACGCTCATTTGTCGAGACCGAATTTCACCGCAGAGGACGCAGAGACCGCAGAGGAAAACCCGTCAGGTTTTTTCTTTCTTACTCTCTGTTCTCTGCGTCCTCTGCGGTGAGATTTCATTTTGCCAGCGCTACCACTTTCTCCGCCGCGTCGCGCATGCCGTTGGCTACCGTGAAATTCAGGCCGGACTCGGCCAGGATTTGCCGGCCCTTTTCGACGTTGGTGCCCTCCAAACGCAGCACGATGGGGACCTTAATATCGAGAGCGCGGGCGGCTTCGACCACCCCGGTGGCGAGCGTATCGACGCGCAGAATGCCGCCGAAGATGTTGATCAGCACCGCCTTCACGTTGGGGTCGGAGAGCAGGATGCGGAAGGCGTTCTTCACCTGCTCGGCGCTGGCGCCGCCGCCCACGTCGAGAAAGTTGGCCGGGCTGCCGCCGGCAAACTTGATGATGTCCATGGTGGCCATGGCGAGGCCGGCGCCGTTGACC
>DASQHK010000346.1:0-1641 GCA_035632135.1 Bryobacterales bacterium | reverse complement strand
CGACGTGAGAGCGGCTCACGTCGCCTTTGCCATCCAGCCGCGTGCGGACCAGGCCGCCGCCCGGATTCTCGGGGCTGAAAGCGCGGTTCCATTCTTGCTCGGTGACCTCGCCGTCGTCGTTGCCGCTGATCTTGTCGATGGCCTTGAACAAGCGGTACATGATCTTCTCGTTGATGGTGTCACCGGAGACCTCGGAAAGCTGAATTTTCCCATCCTTATTCTTGTCGAAGGCGGCGAGCATGTCTTTGAACGGCGGCGCAGGTTCGTCAGCCGTCTCGAGTGTGTACACCGAATCGCCCGCAATCAACGGCGGGGCAGCCGGGCCGATGGTCACTCCACGTGCCCACCACAAGCGCTCGCCGGTGCGGGCCTGGTATCCCGTCAGCTCGACAGCGCCTGCCGCTACGATCTGCGTCGGCCCGGACGCTGGCTTATAAATCGCAGGGGTCGTGTAGGAGCCCAGGAATCCGATGGGGCGGTCCGCTTTCCAAACCTGTTTGCCGGTGGCGGCGTCGAAGGCGGCGAGGTAAGCCTGCTCCGGCGTGTCGATCAGCAGCACGACGTTGCCCTCGGCATACACAGGCGACGCAGCCATGCCTTGCACGCCGCCGAACGGTCCGAGCGGCACGCGCCACTTCTCGTTGCCCTCGAAATCGTAGGCCAGCAGGCCGAAGTCGGGGAAGAAGACGAAGATCGAGCGGCCGTCGGTGGCCGGCGTGGGCGTGGCGGGGCCGTTCATGGGGTTGGGCCTCTCGTCCCGGGCCTTGGTGATGGCGCGGCGCCAGACGAGCGAGCCGTTCACAGCGTCGTAGCAGAGCACGATGCGCTCGTCACCCTCGTGGCCGGTGATCCAGAGGCGGTTTCCGACGACGATCGCCGATGAGTTGCCCTTGGGCGTTTTCTGCTTCCACATCACGTTGCGATCCTTGCCGAGCTCGGCGGGGAGATTTTGATCCGTCGAGATTCCGGCGCCGTTCGGCCCGCGAAAACGAGGCCAATCGGAAGCGTAGACAAGGGTGGCGCAGAGGCAACAGGTCAGCAGACGCATATTCTTATTTTGGACGGGCGAACCCGGGATTGGAAAGCAAGGAAACAAGGAAGTCCATCGCCGGCCGGCGTCATTCGCGCAGGAACCGGGCGGCTGTTTCCAGGAATTCGGGCCATCGTTCGCCGATCACGGGGCCGTGACCGGCATTGGGGACAATCCACAGGGCCGAATGTGGGATGGCCCTGGCCATTTCGACGGACAGCTCGACCGGATACAACGGATCGCGGTCCCCCTGGACGATCAGCGTCCGGGCCTGAATGGTTGCGAGGTACGGCGGAGTGAAGTTCATGTCGTCGTAGCTGTCGGCGAAGGCGCGGGTGCTCGCGAGGATGGCGTTGATTTGAGCGTCGCCGCCGGGATGACGCCGCCGCAGGATTTCCCGCTGCTCCCCGGTGAGACTCTCGGGATACTGGCGCATGATGGGGCGCGCCTGCGCGGGAAAGTAGGGGGTCGCGCTCACCAGCACCATGGCCTTTACACGCTGGGGCTGCCGGGCCGCCATGTGCAGCAGTACGTTGCCGCCGCCGCTGATGCCGAGACCCTTGCATTCGCTGATTTCGAGATAGTCGAGCAGCGAGAGCATATCGGTGGCG
>DASQHK010000345.1:0-7643 GCA_035632135.1 Bryobacterales bacterium | reverse complement strand
GTGATGTCGCCGCCCCGATCGGCCGGATAGAACGCGACGCCGGCGCGCCGCAGGTGCTCCTCTTGGGCGAGCAGGTTCTCCCGCTTGCCGTTGCGGCCCAGCGTGATGACGTGCGGGTGCTCGAGCAGCAGTAGAACATCGGGAATCAGCCCCTGTTTGCGCCGCTCCACCAGCTCGCGCTGCAGCTCGATCGCTGCGGCGTAGTCCATCGTTCCCAGGTCGATCCAGGCGCACTCAAGCATTGATCGACAGTCCATACACCGCGTTGAACGCATCGCCCATCGCTTCCGACAGCGTGGGGTGCGCGTGGATGGTTTGCATGAGCGTTTCCACCGTCGCTTCGGCCTCCATCGCGGCCACCGCTTCGGCAACCAGCTCGGTCGCCGACGGCCCGATAATGTGCACGCCCAGAATCTCGCCGTACTTCGCGTCGGCCACCACCTTGACGAAGCCCGCATGGTTGCCGAGGATCGAAGACTTGCTGTTGGCCGCCATCGGAAACTTGCCGATCTTGACGTCGTATCCGGCGGCCTTGGCCTGCGCCTCCGTGAAGCCGACGCTGCCGATCTGCGGCTCGCAATAGGTGCAGCCGGGGATGCGGCGGTAGTTCACCGGCCGCGCCGGCTTGCCGGCGATGCGGCCCACCGCCACCAGCCCCTCCATCGAAGCCACGTGCGCGAGCTGCGGGCTGGCGGCCACTATGTCGCCGATGGCATAAATGTTCGGCTCGGCGGTGGCCATCCACGGATCTACGGGAATGAAGCCGCGATCGGTCTTGATGGCCGTGTTTTCGAGGCCGATGCTTTCCGTGTTGGGCTTGCGGCCCACCGCCACCAGCAGCGTCTCCGCCGCCAGCTTTTGCGCCTTTCCATCCGAATCCAAAAACTCCAGCGCCACGCCGTCGGCGCGCTTCTCGACCTTCTCCACGCGCGCGCCGGTCTGCATGGCGATCCCCTGCTTCCGGAAGCTGCGCGCCAGCTCCGCCGAAATCTCCTCGTCCTCGAGCGGCACCACCCTGGGCAGCATCTCGAGGATCGTTACCTCGCTGCCGAACCGCCGATAAATCGAGGCGAACTCCACGCCCACCGCCCCCGCCCCGATGATGGCGAGTGATTTGGGAATGTTCGGCAGCTTGAGAATCTCGATGTTGGTCAAGATGCGTTCGGCGTCGGGCTGCAGGCCCGGCAGCATGCGCGCCTCCGAGCCGGTCGCCAGGATGATGCTCTTGGCCGTCAGCTCGCGCTTGCCGTCGCGGCCTTCGACCTCGATGCGCCCGCCGCCCTTGAGCCGGCCGTAACCGGTGATGGTTTCAACCTTGTGCTTCTTGAAGAGAAACGCCACGCCCTTGGCGTGCTTGTCGACGATCTGCTGCTTGCGTTGTTGCACGCGGCCCCAATCGAGCGTCAGGCTCTGGATCGAGATGCCGTGCTCTTCCGGATGCAGAAAGTGCTCATAGATTTCGGCGCTGTAGAGCAGGGACTTGGTGGGGACGCAGCCGACATGCAGGCACACGCCGCCAAGGTAGGGATCCTTCTCAATGACGCCAACCTTCAAGCCGTACTGCCCGGCGCGAATCGCCGCCACGTAGCCGCCCGGACCGCTGCCGATGATCAATAGATCGTACATAGACATTGCCAAAGCAGTTTCTTCTCAGTGCAGGGCCATCTTCTCCTTGTACCCGGGCACATGCACGTCCCAGCCGAATTTTTCCTCGATGCGCTTCTCGAGCGCCTCCGCGGCGTGCGGCTCTCCGTGCACCAGCAATACCTGCCGGGGCGGCCGCTGGAACGCGGAGAGCCAGCGCAGGATTTCTTCGTAGTCGGCGTGGTCGCTGAACTCTTCGAAAGTCTCGATGCGCGCCCGCACCGGCACTTCCTCGCCGAAGATCCGCACGCCCGGCGCGCCGGAAACGATCCGGTGGCCGCGCGTCTCGGGCGCCTGGAAGCCCACAAATATCACCGTGTTGCGATGGTCCGGCAGCCGCTGGGCCAAGTGATGCAGCACGCGGCCGCCAGTCGCCATGCCGCTGGATGAGATGATAATCGCCGGCGTGCGCAGCGCTCCGACCTGCTTCGACTGCTCCACCGTCTTGTCGAAGTACACTTGCGGCCAGTGAAACGGGCTGCCGTGCCGCTTCACCATGGCGCGGGTCTCTTCGTCGAACTCGTCGTTGTGGCGCATGAAGACTTTCACGGCCTCGATGGCCATCGGGCTGTCGATGTGAATCGGGATCAGCGGAATGCGTCCGTCGTCGATCAAGGTGCGCAGCAGGAACAGCAGCCGCTGCGTCCGCTCCACGGCAAAGGCCGGGATGACAATTACGCCGCCTCGCTTCACTGTCTCCTGTATCACGCCGCTCAGCCGCCCCTTGAGGTCCTCTTTCGGGTGCAGCCGGTCGCCGTAAGTCGATTCCATCACCAGATAATCGGCCGGCTCAGGGGCCGCGTCGGGATGGCCGCCCGTCGCCCGGTAACGTCCCAGGTCGCCGGTAAAAAGTATCTTCAAATCCGCCACCGTCACTTCCAGAGCCTTGGAACCTAGAATATGCCCGGAGTTGGAGAACCGGAACTGAAAGCCATTCTCCAGCTTCACGGGCTGGTCGTGTTCGAACGGGCGCAGGTAGCGCAGCGCGTCTTCGGCGTCTGCGGCGGTGTAAAGCGGCAGCGCCACTTTGTGCTTGCTGTAGCCTCGCTTGTTGGCAAACGCCGCCTCTTCTTCCTGGAGGTGGCCGGAGTCGGGCAGCAGCACGCCCAACAGGTCGGCGGTGGGCTGCGAGCAATAAATCGGCCCGTGAAAGCCCTCCTTCACGAGGCGCGGCAGGAAGCCGGTGTGGTCGATGTGCGCGTGGGTGAGCGCGACGGCGTCCAGGGTTTGCGGCGGAATGGGAAACGGCTCCCAATTTCGCAGGCGCAGCTCCTTGCGCCCCTGAAACAGGCCGCAATCCACCAGCAGCGTGTGCGGCCCGATCGACAGCAGGTGGCGCGAGCCGGTGACCGTTCCGGCGGCGCCCAGGAATTGCAGCGTCAACGTGTCCATGAGCTTGAGGCGCGCAACGGGCGCCGCCGAGTCAAGCGCCGAGAGCGGTCCGGAAACCTCCGCCGCTGGCGCTGGAATACTTGCGCTACAGTAGTAAGGGCGGCCCCAAAACCAGGCCCAATCCACATTTGTACCATGACTCCGCTGGTCACGATTGCTCCGCAGGCGCGGCCCCGCCCGCCTTGGCTTAAAGCCCCGGCGCCGGCCGGCCCGAACTATGCGGAGCTAAAAGACCTGGTCCGGCGCCTGGCCCTGCACACGGTGTGCGAGAGCGCCGCCTGCCCCAACATCGGCGAGTGCTGGAACCGCCGCACGGCCACCTTCATGATCCTGGGCAACGTCTGCACGCGGCGGTGCGGCTTCTGCGCCGTGCAGAAGGGCGCGCCGCTGGCAGTGGACTACGATGAGCCGCGCCGCGTGGCCGATGCCGCCGCCGCCCTCGGGCTGCGCTACGCGGTCATCACCAGCGTCGATCGCGACGACCGCAAGGACGGCGGCGCTGCACTGTTTGCGCTGACCATCCGCGCCATCCGCGAGCGCGTGCCCGGCTGCCGCGTCGAGGTCCTCATCCCCGATTTGCAAGGCTCGCGCGAGGCCCTCGCCATTGTGATGGCGGCCTGGCCCGACGTGCTCAATCACAATGTCGAGACCGTGCCGCGCCTTTACCGGCAAGTGCGCTTGGGCGCGCGGTATGAGTGGTCGCTCGGCATCCTCGCCACGGCCAAGCAGATGGCGCCAGAGATTCCGGTCAAGTCCGGCATGATGCTGGGACTCGGGGAAACCACCGACGAAGTGCTGGCGGTGATGCGCGACCTGGCCGATCGCGGCGTGGACATTCTTACGCTCGGCCAGTACCTGCGCCCCTCGCCGCAACACCTGCCGATTGTGCGTTACTATGAGCCTGCCGAGTTCGAGGCTTTCCGACGCGCGGGCGCCGACATGGGTTTCGCGCACGTGGAGGCTGGGCCGCTGGTTCGCAGCTCCTACCACGCGGCTGAATCGGAACGGCGGGCGAAGAGTAGAGTAAAGACATGAACCGCCGGCAACTGATGAAGAGCGTGATCGCCGGCGCGGGCGCGACCATGGCCGGGCGGACGGCGCCCGCCGCGCAATCCCATCACGCTGCCGCCGCCCCAAGCAACGAGGCCGATTCCTGGAAGCCGGCGTTCTTCGACCAGCACCAAAACGAAACCGTCGTCGCGCTCTCCGATCTCATCATCCCCGCCACGGACACGCCGGGCGCCAAAGCGGCGCAGGTAAACCGGTACATCGACCTGATGCTGAGCCAGTCGCCCAGCGAGGCGCAGCGGAAATTTCTCGAAGGCCTCGGCTGGCTCGACGGCTACGCTCTGCGCACGCACGGCGCCCCGTTCGTGAATTGCTCGACAGCCCAGCAGACAGCGCTGCTCGAGAGCCTCGATCCATCCGGCCAGCCGGCCGGCGAGTTGCGCCCCGGCGCGCAGTTCTTCCGCGAGATCAAGCGCCGGGTCAGCCGCGGTTACTACACTTCGAAAATCGGCATCGATGACCTGAACAAAGGCGGCCGCGTGCCCGCCAGCTTCGGCTGTCCGCACGACGGCCACACCGGCTGATCCGGGCAGCTCTCGCCATCCCGGCCGCCACCGTAACGCGCCTTTGGCTCTGGCCGCCGCATCCCCAGCGGCAGGGCCGCATCCAAACAAAGGCGCTCGGTCTCCGGGAGCGGCCGCGACGCGCTGCCGCCAGGCGCGCCTTTGGCTCGGGCCGCATCCCCAGCGGACCGGCCGCATCCAATGAAAGTGCGCGCCCCGAGAGCGGCGGAGTTGCGCTGCCAGCCGGCGTAGCGCGTCGGACTGTCGGACCTGTCCAGGCTCGGTCCTTGTGGGAAAATGAAACGAGCAGGTTCCGCTGCGCTTCAGTTCTAGTGGAAGGAAGTGCCGACTGATGAGACTTACCTGGATTGCGCCTTCCCTTGCCGGGATTTGCTTCGCGTCCGCTGCCCGTGGCCAGTTTGT
This sequence comes from Bryobacterales bacterium, assembly GCA_035632135.1. GTDB lineage: Bacteria > Acidobacteriota > Terriglobia > Bryobacterales > JACQDG01 > DASQHK01. Next base: position 2,613 of record DASQHK010000345.1, on the reverse strand, counting down.
TGCGCCGGGCGGGGCGCCGCAAGCGCCGCGCGAGACGAGCATGGCCGTGCCGGCCTCTTCGCCTGCTGCCGGCGTGCAGGGTCCCATTTCCCGCCCGTTCTCCGGCAGCGTTCCCACCGGCCAGGCGACGGCGGCAGTCGTGCCGCTTTCACTCGGCGAAGCGATCGAGCGCGGCCTCAAGTACAATCTGGGCCTGCTGCTCGAGGAACAGAGTTCGCGGCTCGCCCAAGGCGCCCGCTACCGCGCCCGCAGCGCCCTGCTGCCGAATGTCGCCGCCGGAATCTCGGAAACGGGGCAGCAGATCAACCTGGCGGCATTCGGATTTTCCGGCTTTCCCGGCATCGGCAACATCGTCGGGCCGTTCAACATCTTTGACACCCGCGCGTCCGTCTCGCAGCCTATCCTCGATTTGCGCGCCCTGCGCAACGATCGCACAGCGTCGGAAAACGTGAGGGCCACACAGTATTCCTACGACAATGCGAAGAGCGTCGTGGTGCTCGCCGTAACCAGCCTGTACCTCGAGGCCATCGCCGGCGCTGCCCGCATTGACGCCGCGCAGGCCCAGCTCGCCACCGCCCAGGCGCTCTATGACCAGGCCGTCGATCTCCGCAAAGCCGGCGTCATTCCGGGGATCGAGGTGATCCGCGCGCAGGTCGAGAAGCAGGCGCAGCAGCAGCGGCTGATCTTTTTCCAAAACGAATACGAAAAAGAGAAGCTGAACCTGGCCCGCGCGATCGGGCTGCCGCTAGGGCAGCAGATCCGGCTGAGCGACGCGCTTTCCTACACCGCGCCGCCGGCGATCAGCCAACAGCAGGCGCTGGAGCAGGCGTATCATTCGCGCGCCGACTACCAGAATGCTCTGGCCCTGGTGCGGGCTGCGGAATCGGCCCGCCGCGCTGCGTCGGCCGAAGCGCTGCCTTCGGTGTCACTCGACGGCAACTACGGCGACATCGGCCCGCGCATTTACAATTCGCATGGCACCTTCCTGGTGGCGGCGAGCGTGCGGATCCCGGTCTTCCAGGGCGGCCGGGTGCGCGGCGACGTGCTCCAGGCCGACGCGCTGCTGCGGCAGCGGACGGCCGAAAGCGAAGACCTGCGCGCGCGAATCGATTACGAGATCCGCACCGCGTTTCTTGACCTGAAGTCCGCCGGCGACCGCGTCGAGGTGGCCCGCAGCACTTTGGATCTGGCCAAGCGGCAGCTCGCCCAGTCGCAGGACCGCTTCGCCGCCGGCATCGCCGATAATATTGAAGTGGTGCAGGCGCAGGATGCGCTCGCTACCGCCACCGAGAATTACATCTCGAGCCTCTACGCTTACAACCTCGCCAAGGTTTCGTTAGCGCGGGCCCTCGGGTTCCCGCAAGGACTGAGCAAGCCATTTTTGGAAGGAACGCGGTAATGGCCGACGTGGTGGAAGTCGAAAATCAACAGACGGAAAGGCGCAGCCTGCACGGCGCCGGACACCGGCTGCGGCCCCGCGCCGGCTCGCACGCCCGCTGGCTCCTGCTGGGGCTCGTGATTGTCGTGGCCGTGGGGGCCTACGCAGCCTGGCGCTATTACGCGGTGCGGGAATCGACCGACGACGCGCAGATCGACGGCCACATCACGCCTATCAGCGCGCGAGTGGGCGGGACGGTGCTGGCCGTGCACGTGAACGACAACCAGTACGTCGAGGCCGGGACTGTGCTCGTCGAGATCGATCCACGGGACTACCAGGTCGCGCTCCAAAGCACGCAGGCTGATCTGGCCGCCGAGCAGGCCAAGGCGCGCTCGGCGCAGACGGGCGTGCCGATCACTTCGACCACTACTTCGAGCCGGCTGCGCGGCGCGCAGGCAGGGGTTGAGGCGGCGAACGCCGCGCTCAACGCGGCGCAGCAGGAAGTCAGCGCGGCCCGCGCGCAGCTCGACGCAGCGCGGGCGCGGGTTCGCCAAGCTGAGGCGAATCACCAGAAGGCGGCGCGCGACCTGGACCGCATGAAACAGCTCATCGCCAAGGACGAGATCTCGCAGCAGCAATATGATGCCGCCGTAGCAGCGGAGGCGGCGTCTCGCGCATCGGTCGAGTCGGCGCGGGCCGAAGTAGCACGGGCGGCCCAGGCGGTCCCGGTGGCCGAGAGCCACGTGGCCCAGGACCAGGCGGCCGTGGCGCAGGCGCAGGCCGGCGTGGATGCCGCGCGCACCGGGCCCCAGGAAGTGGCCGTCAGCCGGGCCGAGTTCGGCAACGCGCAGGCCAAAATCCAGCAGGCCGAAGCCGACGTCAGCCAGGCCCGGCTCAACCTGGAATACACCACCGTGCACGCGCCGGTGAGCGGCACAGTCAGTAATAAGACAGTGCAGGTTGGGCAGGTCATACAGCCCGGCCAGCCGCTGCTGGCGATCGTCCCGCTCGAAGACATCTGGGTGACGGCCAATTTCAAAGAAACGCAGCTCCGGCACATGCAGCCCGGCCAGCCGGCCATCATTTCCGTGGACGCTTACGGCCGCGAGTACCGCGGCCACGTGGACAGCGTCGCCGCTGCGACCGGCGCCCGCTTCAGCCTGCTGCCGCCGGAAAACGCCAGCGGCAACTACGTGAAGGTGGTGCAGCGGGTTCCCGTGAAGATCCTGTTCGAG
>DASQHK010000344.1:0-1718 GCA_035632135.1 Bryobacterales bacterium | reverse complement strand
AAGGAGAACGCCAATGCGACCCCCGCGCGAAATTCACCGCTTCAACTGGAACGGCCTGCTACTCGAAGTCACCTACGAGCCGCTATGGATGCCCGCCCACATCATGGGCGAGGACGTGGCCCACATCGAGGTGCGCAGCATCTACCCCACGGCCGCGCCGCTCCCGATCGCCAAGGCAGGATATTACTCCAATACCCTGCCGGCCGCGACCGTCGCCGCCGCAGGCGGCCCCGTCGCTTACATCGACGTGATGCTGGCAGCGGAAGGAGGTGCACCATGACGCGCCCTCTTTCTCACGAAGAAAAGCTTTGGGCCTTCGGCCGCGCGACATGCTCGATGGAGGGCGCGAAAGAACGCTGGGCGCAGCGTGCCGCCCGCGGCCTCACCGACGAGCAGCTCGCCGAAGCCTTGCGCTTCGAACTCGGCATCTATGGCGGTTTCTCCGGCCCGGACTCGCTCAGCGTGACGTACCAGGGCGCAGGCCTGAAAATCTGGGCGAGCTGGGAAACCCACAACACTGTTACCGACGCTCCGGCATTCAAGGGCGCCGCGACCGTTGCCACGGCGCGCCAGGTCTACGGCATCCGCAACCCGGAGAACAAGCAACTCGCGCTCTTCTGAGCCACACGCTTGCAAAAACCGCGTGCCTGACGTACTAACGCTCCGGGCGTTCCTTGCTCTAGGATTGGTTCTGAGCACCATGGCGAAGTCGTCAAAAAACGGGTTTCAACTTCAATTCGCGCCTGCGCACATAAAGCAGCTCGCGGCACGTTACGTCTACGAAGACGACACCGAGGCGCTGCAAGCGGGAAGACGCATTGCAGCCGGCGACCACTGCCGAGCGAACATTGAGGCCATCTTCCGCTGGAAGACAGGCGGCCGGGGAATATCGCGGCTCCGTCGCAACTCCGACGTTGAAATCCGGGACGCGCTGCGGCTCGCGGCAAACGCTGAAACCGAGCGGGCGGCAATATCCGTTCTCTGCGGGCTATCCGGCGTGGAGATCCCGGTTGCATCGGCGATTCTGACCGCCATCGACCCGGAGCGATATACAATCATCGACTTTCGCGCGCTCGAAGCTTTGGGCGTCAAGAGCACCTGGCACACGGTTGATTCCTACCTCGCCTATCTCACCGCATGCCGGGACCTGGCGCGCCAGAACGCCATCAGCCTCCGCGAGCTTGACCGCGCGCTGTGGCAGTGGTCGAAGGAACAACCCGCCCCGGCGTCAGCAGCGGCAGAGATTCCATAAAAACCATTTCGTTGCGGTTCTGTTTTAGAGTGTGATAACGTCCTTTATAACACTCTATGGCAGCCGACCCCATGACCACCGAAATCATCCTCTCCCCCGCCCCGGCGCTTCAGCCCGCCCCGCTTTTCACGCCGACGCCCAAGGCCGCCAGGCGCGTTCTGGAATTCTTCACCGCCCAAATCAACAACGACCACACGCGCAAGGCGTACCTGAACGCGACCCGCCGCTTCGCGGACTGGTGCGACGGGCGCGGCATCGCCCAGCTCGCCGACGTGCAGGCCTTCCACGTCGCCGCCTTCGTCAAGCACCTGCAGGGCGAGTTTTCCCCGCCGACCGTCAAGCAGCACCTGGCCGCGCTGCGCATGCTGTTCGACTGGCTTGTGACGGGCCACGTCCTGGACGTGAACCCCGCCCACGCTGTGCGCGGCCCCAAATACGTCGTGAAGAAGGGCAAGACGCCCGTGCT
>DASQHK010000343.1:0-2981 GCA_035632135.1 Bryobacterales bacterium | reverse complement strand
ATCGTCCCCATGTCGATCGCCGGCACGCGCGAAGTGCTGCCGCCCGGCTCGATCTTCGTGCGCCCCGGCCGCGTCGAGCTGTGCTTCGGCCGGCCGATCCCCACCGCCGGCCTGAGCGTCCACGACGCCAGCCGCCTGCTGGCCGAACTGCGCGAGCGGATCATCGAGCTGCGGCCGGGGGCAGGCCAGTCTGCGGCGCGTGCTACCATCCGAAAGTAGAAGCCATGCCGACGCCCGAGGCCGTTTTCCAGCCGCAGCCGGGACTCACGGCGCCGAGCGCGCGCGAGCGCGCCGCGCGGGCGCTGCACATGAAGAACCTGGTCGAGCAGCTCCAGCAGATCGAGCAGCGGCTCAAGCAGGGCGGCGGCGCAAAGCGCATCGAAAAGCAGCATAAAGCCGGCAAACTCACGGCGCGCGAGCGGCTCGAGAAGCTGCTCGACCCCGGCAGCCTCTTCCTGGAAATCGGCCTGCTGGTCGCCTATGACCGCTACGACGGCCATGCGCCGGCGGCCGGCGTGGTGACCGGCGTCGGCTCCGTCGCCGGCCGCCCGGTGGTGGTGGTAGCCAACGACGCCACGGTGAAGGCGGGCGCGTGGTGGCCCGAGACGATCACCAAGATCCTGCGCAGCCAGGAGATCGCCATGCGCCACCACGTGCCGATCGTCTATCTGGTCGATTCGGCGGGCGTGAATCTCCCGTATCAGGACGGCATCTTCCCCGGCCAGTATGGCGCCGGGCGCATCTTTTACTACAACTCGAAAATGCGGCGCGAGCTGCGTGTGCCACAGATCGCGGCGGTGATGGGACCGTGCATCGCCGGCGGCGCGTACCTGCCGGCGTTGAGCGACGTGATCCTCATGGTCGAGAAGACCAGCTTCATGGGCCTGGGCGGCCCGAACCTCGTCAAGGGCGCGACGGGCCAGACGGCCGACGCCGAAACCATCGGCGGCGCGGCCATGCACAACGCGGTGAGCGGGGTTGCCCACTATCGCGCGGCTAACGATGACGAGTGCTTGTCGCTGATTCGCCGGCTGATCGAAGACCTGCCGCGCCACGCCCCCGCCCCGGCGCTCGAGCCTTCCTCGCCGCTGCTGCACGAAGAAGAGATCTACGAAGTCTTGCCGCCCGACCATCGCCTGCCGTATGACGTCCAGGAAATCATCTTCCGTGTTTTTGACCGCCACGGATACCTGGAGTTCATGAGCGATTTCGCCCCCGAGATGCTCTGCGCGAACGCCCGCCTCATGGGCATGCCGGTGGGGCTCATCGCCAACCGCCGCGGCTTTTTCCAGCCTGGAGGCAAGGCGCGTATCGGCGGTATTATTTATACCGAGTCGGCCCGCAAGGTTTCTTATTTCGTCGAGAATTGCAGCCGCCTGGGCGTCCCACTCGTTTACTTGCAGGATGTCTCCGGCTTCATGGTGGGTCCGGAAGCGGAGCAGAGCGGCATCATTCGCGCCGGCGCCGAAATGGTCGAGACCATGTCGTGCGCGCGCGTGCCGAAGATCATCCTCACCCTCAACCACGCGAGCGGCGCCGGCTACTACGCCATGGCCGGCCAGGGCTTCGATCCCAGCTTCACCTTAAGCTGGCCCACGGCGCGGGTCGGCGTGATGGAAGGCGAGTCGGCCGTGCAGGCGCTGTTTGCCGCCGAGATCGAGAAGATCCGGGCGAGCGGCCAGGCTTTGCCCGAAGACCTCAAGGAAGCCATGGACCACACCCGCGCCGATTACGAGCGCTGGCTCGACGCCAAGTTCGCCGCTGCGCGCGGCCACGTCGACGCCGTCATCGACCCCGGCGAAACGCGCAAGCTGCTGCACCTGGCGCTGACCGTGGCCACCAACCGCCGCGCCGAGTCTTAATTTTGCGGCGGCCGCACCCATCCGCGCAGCCGCCATTGTCCTTCAAAGAACTGGACTACGGCCTGCTGAAAGGTAGGCTGGTAAGGCGTGGAGTGGTGGTCGCCTTCACATTCACCGGCGCGTGCCGTTGGGATTTCTCTGAGAAGCCCGGCGATCTTTTGATTGGCCACATCCGCCTTCCCATTGAGTATCAGGACCGGTAGGTCGATTTTCCGGAGCGCTTCCACAGGCCAGGTAGGCACGACTGCGCCGCGAATGACAGCCGCCAGGACCTTCGGATCAGCTCCCGTCAACCGAGCCGCTATCAGATGCGCCGAGGCGAGGTGTCCCGGAACGATTTCTCCCTGCTCCAGGATTCTTGCCCCCTCCTCCGCCCACACCCGACGAGTAAGCGGACGAGGCACGGAGTCTGGAACCGGCCAATTCTTGGGAAATTCCAAAACACCATCCTCGAGGGCGTAGTCCCCAACCCCAGCGAGAATGGCGGACTTTACCTGAGGCGGGCGCAGCGCGAGCAACCGGGCAGTTGTGCCAGACCCCATTGAGAAGCCGATCACGTCGACGGCATCAAGACGGAGGTGGTCCATGAGAGCTATGACATCCCGGGCCATCGCTGAATCTGCGTAGGCGGCTTTCTCTCTGGGTTTGTCGGAAGCTCCGAAACCACGCATGTCCGGCAGGATGGTGCGCGCACCTGCCGCCTGTAGTGCCCGGACCATGCCTGGCCTTCCTTCGAGGGGAGGATTGGGTGGCGGAGGCGCTCCCCCAAACGCTTCTCGGAACATCTCTTGCCGTTTTTCCACTAACGGAAGAATGCGCTCGAAGTCTCCGAACTGGCCCAGGCCATCGAGCCCAAATCCATGCAGCAGGATGACGGCCGGGCCTTCACCCACGTCATGATAGGCGATCTGGATTCCGTCAAAGGAAGTGAAAGTGTTCATGCAGTGCCTCTCAACACTGGAAGGCCGCGCCGGGCCGGATTCATCATACCGTGCGCTTACACCAGGCAGCTTACACCAGGCAGGTCACAATCGCTCGCCCCTTACCCGCCGCGTTCGCGTAGAAATCGCGCAGGCGGCGGAAGGCGTCCATCACCCATTCCGCATCGGAGGATTGCCA
>DASQHK010000342.1:0-13422 GCA_035632135.1 Bryobacterales bacterium | reverse complement strand
CGAAGCAACCAACGGCAAAGAGGCCATGGAGCAGATCCGCCGAACGGCCTTCGATCTGGCCATCATGGACATAATCATGCCGGAGCAGGATGGCATAGAAACGATACGCACGTTGAAAACGGAGCAGCCCGGCCTGAAAGTCATCGTCATCTCCGGCGCGTTCAGCGGATCCGATCTGGCCATATACCTGAGGACTGGCGAGCTGTTAGGCGCCACGGCGAGCCTGCAAAAACCGGTGTCGGCTCCGGCGGTTCTCGAAACAGTGCGACGAGTCCTCGGCGTTCAGTAGCGCCCCCGGTCAGTCACTCCGGCAGCTTGTTCTGCTTCGGCTCGAGTCCGTCAACCCTACCAATACCTTAGGGAAGCGAAACAGACTGCTGGCAAAGCGGCTACACAGGTGTTCGGGCAATGGCCTGTGGAGAACCCTTCTCCGCGCCGGATGCCGCCGCGGTCGCGAATTTGGGGGCTTTTCGCGGAATCGTCGAAAATCTCAGGACTTCCGCCCATGGAGGCAAACTATTCAGCGTTGGATCGCTGGTTGGCTCGTGAGTTTCGCACTTGGGCGGCCTCCAAGACTGCGGTATAGTATCGGTGTCCTTGGTGCAGGACGCGTCTGACCGGACACCCCCCCTATCCTGCGACTGAGCGTTCGCCCCCTCTTCTTGCACGCCGTAAAAAAGGAGGCTGCGTATTTGGCCTCGGACTCGCAGTCTGCAAGAAGATTGGTAGAGAGCCACGGCGGCCGGATATGGAGTCGGAGCCGGGAAGGGGTGCGACGTTTTGTTTCACGATTCCCCTGTGAGCTTTCGGCAAACCTGCATGGTCTCGACCTGAACGGAATTGGTAACGTCGGTCTTTCTCAACGAGGGAAAGAGGACTGGCGAGTACATCCGGCTCGTCCTCCAGTCAGCATGCACACCAGCTCCACGCCAGAGCGTCCGCGCCGTCACCGAATTTCTTTGCGAGCTCCGACCACGACGCGGTCCTCGTCGCTCAGCATTGGAAGCGGCAGCTTGTACTTGCTTTGGACCTGGCGTGCGCAGCGATGCCATCCACGCCCAGCACCATGGAGCTTTTCTTCTTAGCGCGGGGCTATTGCAACGGAATTGCACACAGTCAGCTTGGAGCCTTCTATTATCGCATTCTGTTGTCCAGATGCAAATAACTTGCAAGTGCATCTTGGCCGCATCGTGGCCCGTTTGGGGGCCGGGCCTGCTGCCGGCCGACGACGCGTCCTACTTCGTGACCTACAGTCATCAGATGGAGGAGCTCGGCAGCCTGGAAATCTCGTTGACCCGCACCGTGGGGAAGCCCGATGGTGGCAACCGCTTCCTGAACACGCTGATGAGCTCGAGTACGGCGTCAGCCGAGAGGTATCTCTCCGGGCAATCAACGAGCAACGAAAGCACGCTGTTCACCAAGTGCCGTTGGGAGAACCGCTTTCGGCCGTTGCTGCGCAAACACTGGATTAATCCCGTGCTGTACGTGGCGTTGTCCAACACGAACGGAGCCGACAAGAGCCTGAAGGAGATCGTTGGCTTTGACGGCCGTGACGATTTGTTGGAGCCGAATGCCGAAACCGCCCTTCAGAAAAAGCGCGCGCTGGAAACCAAGCTGATCCTCTCCAGTGACTTCCGAGGCTGGAATGTGTCGGAAACTTCATCGCCGAGAAAAACCTGAGCAACCACCCGTGGGAGGTCGGTTACACCTTCGGCGTGGCTTACGAGCTGAGCCAGCTCGGGCGGATGCTCGCCGCAGCCTCCACGGAGCCACACCATGAAACGGCTCGCGTTTGGATTGAGCGTGCTGGCTGCGCTTTGCTCGTCCGGGCCCGACCGCAGCGCCGAGGATGCCTGGCAGGAGCGCATTGCGCAGCAGAAGTTTGGGCTCGGCATCGTGGAGTTAAGTGCCCGACCTAGCTAGATCGGCCACATTCTTGATCGGCTTAACGTCGATCCATTTCTACAGAGCGGTTCTCGCCCGACCCAGTCACCCCCGGGGCCACCGACGACCTCAGTCAGGTTCGCAGCGAGCCTCAGGCAATGTGCTCCTCACAAATGGAGACGTCGAGGTTTGCATCTAACCGCGCGAACGACGTGGCCTTCCAGGCGGATCGAGTAGGTGCCCGATCCGCGCGGTGTCAGTCTTGGTCACGCCGGACCACAGTCCACGGCGGGACTTTCGTCCCGAAAATACCGGGTCAAATCCTCGATTCGTACATGTGGTGGAACGCTTTTTCCGCGACCTGACCGTGAACCGCGCGCGCCGCGATGCCTTTCGGAGTGTGCCGGAACTGGTGACCGCCATCGAGGACAACGTCCGGCAGCACAACCAAAAGCCCAAGCCCTTCATTTCGAGCGCTCATGAGGGCATGATCGTCGCCCTCTAGGCCCGCGTGAGCACGGCCGATCAGAGCTGCCAGATGCAACTCCACGAGCTGCGAGAGTACGTCGCCAGGCGCGGCTGGCAAGTCTTTGCCGAATATGTAGATACCGGCTGCAGCGGAGTCTCGGCCAGCCGCCCCAAACTGGACCGGCTCTTGCGCGACGCCCGCCTGGGCCGGTTCGAGGCGATCCTGGTCTGGAAGCTGGATCAGTGGGGCCGCAGCATGGCGCATTGCGTGCGCACCATCCAGGAACTGGTGAGCCGGGGCATCCGGTTCCTGAGTCCCAACGAGGCCATCGACACCGCCGCGGGAAGCCCGATGTCGCGCTTCCTACTGCACTTGTTCGCGGCCTTCGTTGTGATGGAGCGGGAAATCATCCGCGAGGGGGTCCGGGCCGGCGTGCTCGCGGCCAAAGCCAAGGGAACCGCGCTGGAACGCCCACCGCCGTCGCGTTCGAGAGAGAACACGATTGCCACTGGCAGTCCAGAAAAAAAGTGGGAAGCATGAAACTAAACCGGGCTTGGCGACACTTAATTGGCGAACGGACCAGCGTGCGGGGCGGCTCGCTCAGCTTTTCCCAAAAGGGAAGGGCCTTAGTCAAGGGAGGTCGCATGCGCCAATTCTGCTGGGTAATCTACGGCCTCGCGCTCCCGTTTGCTCGGTCCGCGCTCATACAATTCGCTAACCAACCAATCGAACTGAAAGCCTGGCGGGCAACAATGCGACTGGATAGACGTGTCGATAATTGAAGCCGGCGCGCCGCCTCTTTCATGCGAAGCATGGCTTCGCGGGGTCCTTCTCCTGAAGCGCCTTTGAGGATCCATATGATTCGGGTTCGCGTTGCGGCTCCTGTGGCGGTTTTCTCCGCGTTGTTGTTGTTTGCTGCCGTTGCCGGCGCGCAAGCACCGGTGGGAAGCATTTCGGGCCAGGTGACGGACCCTTCTGGCGCGGCCATTACCGGCGCGAACCTCAAAGCCACCTCCGTCGCGAGCGGGGGTGTGCGAGAGGCCAAGAGCAACGATGAAGGTTTCTATCTCATCCCGACGCTGCTGCCCGCCGAGTACAAAGTTTCGATCGAGTACCCGGGCTTTGCGAAATACGAGTCGCCGCCGGTAGTGGTCGAGGTCGGCCAAACGACGCGGCTGGACGTGATGATGTCGGTGGCTGCGAACATTGAGACCGTGGATGTGACCGGCGGCGCGGTGACCGCAGTGGACACCGCGCAGTCGGGCGTCGGCGGCGTGGTGAACATGGGCCACATCGATGAGCTGCCGCTCAACGGCCGCAATTACCTGGAACTGGCGCGGCTGCAGCCCGGCGTTGAGATCCGGGATGGCAGCGCTTTCGATCCGACCAAGACGCGCTACACGGGCGTTTCGGTCGGTGGCCGCATGGGCCGCGAGTCACGCATCACCATCGACGGCGTGGACGCCGTGGATGAGCACGTCGGCACCACCACGCTCAACATCTCGCAGGACAGCATCCGCGAGTTTCAAGTCTCCATCTCGGGTTCCGATGCTTCGACCGGGCTAAGCGCCACCGGCGCCGTCAACGTCATCACTCGCAGCGGGAGCAACGAGATTCATGGCAGCGCCTTCGCCTTCGGCCGCGGCTCGAATCTCGCCGCGCGCCCGAATTTCGCCGCCCAGAAGCCCGACTTCGATCGCGAGCAGTACGGCCTGCGGGTTGGCGGGCCGGTCCGCAAGGACAAGCTTTTCTGGTTTGGGAATTTCGAGAAGACCCGTGAGAACTCCTCCATCAGCATCAATACCCCTTACTTCCCAACCCTGCTGACGTATCCGGCGCCGTTCGATGAGACGTCGAACACGGTGCGAGCCGACTGGCACGTCTCGCGCTCCAACGATTCCTTCTTCCGCTGGACGCGTGACGACAACTCCAATTTCGGCGGCTTCGGCGGCAACCGCGTGCCTTCCACCGGCAACGTCAACACCAACACGACGAACCAGTTCGCCTGGGGGCTGGACTCCGTGCTCACGGCCAAACTGATCAACAGCTTCCGAGTCGGATACACGGACTTCAAGAACCACATCGTGCGGCCGCCCGAGGAGGCGCAAAAGCTGGCGGTACCTGGCGCCGAAAATTTCCGCATCCTAACTGACGACGGCCTGCTGGTCGCCGGCCCCGACGTCAACACCCCGCAATCCACTTTCGAGCGCTTCAACCAGTTCCGCGACGACCTGACCTACTCTCGAGGGCGCCATACCTGGCGATTTGGCGGGGATCTGGACTATCGTAAGGTGACGGTCACCAACTTCGTGGCCGGTTTCCCGTCGTTTGTCGTGGCCTCGCCGGCTTCCCACAACGTCGCGGATCTCCTCGACTCCGCCTGGATCTCTGTCACCATCGGCAACCGGAACGGCAAGCGGATTCCCGGCACTCCGGACAATTCTCACCGCAACACACGCATCTCCTGGTACGTGCAGGATTCCTGGCGGCTGCGCCCGAACTTTATTCTGAATTACGGCTTGCGCTATGAGGTTGATACGCACCCGCTGGACAACGATCTGGCGAAGCCCGATCTGGCGGCCCCGTTGCTGCCGCGCGGAACAGCGCCCACGCCGATCGACAAGAACAACTTCGCTCCCCAGATCGGCTTTGCGTCGGATCCGTTCAACGATCACAAGACGTCGATCCGGGCCGGGGCGGGCATCTATTATGCGATGCTCATCTCAAACCTGGTGACCAACGAGCGCGCCACGCTCGCCCCGTTTAATTCCGGCAATGACACGGTGACGCTGCAGCGCGGCACTTCGGGCCTGTTCGATTTCACCCACGACGGTCAGTCGGTCTTCGATTTCACGCCGGCTCTGGGCGCACCGCTGCGTGCGGCGATCCCGATCATCAATGCCGGCCAAGCCGTCTATGTTGCTGCTAAGCCGGGTTCAGTTCCGACGCTGGCGATCACCCGCACCGGCCTCATCATCAGCAACCAGTTTTCGACGCCGTATTCCTCGCAGGTCAACTTTGGCGTCCAGCGCGAGACGCCGCTAAACAGCGTGCTGGATGTGAACTTCCTTTACAGCCGTACGGTGCACGAAGTGGAGCGGGACATCGACGGCTCCAACCTGTTTCCTGGCAATGGCGCGCCGATCACCCTGGGCGACGGCTCCGCGCCGGACCGGACGATCGCGATCGTGCGCTCAGACGGGTTTTCGCGCTACCGCGCGCTCACGGCAAGATGGGACAAGCGCTTTTCGCAGCACTACCAGTTCACCGCCTCCTATGCACTGGCGCGGCTGGAGACGACGGTTCCGGATGGATTGGGGCTGGGCGGCGGCAGCAATGGTCCGATCATCAATCGCAACATGAAAGCCAATTTCGGCCCCGGCGCCCTGGACCGGACCCACCGCGTTTCCTTCAGTGGGATCGCGGAGCTGCCGCGCGGCTTCCGCTTGTCGCTGATTTCGGCGCTCTACAGCCCCCTGCCCAATACGATCCTCGTCGGCTCGGCAGACCTGAACGGGGATGGGATCAACGGCGACCCGCTGCCCGGCACGGGGCGCGGCTCGCTCAATCGCGGCGTCGACACCCCCGCCAAGCTCAACAGCCTGATTCGGCAGTACAACCAGACGACGGCCGGCAAGCCGCTGCCCAAGGGCGGGCGTGCGCCGTTTGTCATCGAGGTGCCTGACAGTCTCCGCTTCGGGCAATGGTTCGTTTCCCAAGACTTTCAGCTTTCGAAGACCTTCAAGATCAAGGAAAAGCTTAGGATTGAAGCCGTCGCGCAAGTGTTCAACCTCTTCAATGTCTCGAATCTGGTGGGACCCGATGGCGGCACGGCGAGTCCGTTTAACGGCTCTCTAACCACAATCAACGCGGATGCCACCGGCGCGCCGGCCGGGTTCAGGCTCGGCTCCACTGGAAGCCTGTTGAATGCCGCGGGCAGCCGGGCGCTGGCCGGCGTCGATCGGGCCAGCGGCTTTGCCGGCTTCAGCGCCGCTCGGCCGTCGATCCCAACGGGGACGGGGCTGCCGCGGGCGGCGCAGTTCGGCCTGAGGATCACTTTCTAGCCGCAGCCGAGGCCAGCGTGCCGTACGCCCATCCACCAGCGCAAACCAGGATCTTGCCGGCTGGCGAGCGCAGCCACCCCGACCGAGCTTCCGAAAGCCGGGCCGGGCCCGGGGATCCTTCCTGTCCCTCCGGCCGTCGTATCGCCCGGAAAACTTTGCCGGCGGAAGGGGTGAGGCATATACTGAGGACCCGTGGAGTTCCGGACCTTCGACAAGGATTACGTCCAGCGGCTGGCGCAGGGAGACCGCGTCGTGCAAGACCACTTTGCGGCTTACTTCGGCGAGCTGTTGTACATCAAGCTGCGAGGCCGGGTGCGATCCTCGGACGCGATCGACGACATCCGGCAGGAGACGTTTAAGAGGGTCTTACAAGCGGCAAGCAGAGAGGGAGGCATAGAGCAGCCGGAACGGCTCGGCGCCTATGTCGTCTCGGTTTGCAACAAAGTGGTGTCGGAAGGCTCCCGGAACGGGGCGAAGCATATCCAGACGGGCCAGGAGATGGACGCCCGCGCGGACAGCCGCATCGACCTGGACGCGCCGCTGGTCAACCGCGAGCGCCGGCGCGTCGTCGAAGATGTGCTGGCGAAGCTGTCCCGCGGGGACCAAAAGCTCCTGCGAATGATTTTTCTCGACGAGAAAAACAAGGCAGAGGCGTGCCGACAGCTCGGAGTGGGGGAAGACTATTTGCGGGTGCTCCTGCATCGGGCCAAGTCCCGCTTCCGCAAGAAACTGGCCGAGCTAAAGGATTCCGCCATCCTGAATACGTCCCGGCTGCGAAGAGTTTAATGGAAGACGAGTGAAACGGAACGCTCTGTCTCGTCACTATACAGTTGATGCGGGCCCTGTCACATGAAGCGCAGCCGGTTTTTGAGGAGGCGGGCGCCCGGGAGCCAGTCCAGGACTTTTCCCGCGGGCCGTTGCGCGCCTGCACGTTTGATCGGGATTACGTTCAAGGGCTCGTGGATGGCAACCCCTCGATCGAAAACCACTTTGTCGCCCACTTTAGTGAGCTGTTGTCCCTCATTCTGCGTTCGCGGGTGCGATCCAGGGAGATGATCGAAGACGTGCGACAAGAGACCTTTGCCCGCGTTTTCCGGTTGCTACGGCAGCAGGGAGGCCTGGAGCATCCGGAGCGGCTGGGTGCCTTCGTCTATTCCGTCTGCCGTCACATACTCCTGGAGAACTTCCGGGAAGAAGGCAAATACGCGTCGATGGGCCCGGCCTACGATGCCTGGCCGGATAACCGTATCGAGCTGGACGAGCCGCTGATCAGCCAGGAGCGCAAAAGCCTGGTGAAGAAGGTCTTAGCGAAGCTTCGCAGGCGGGACCAGGAACTGCTGCGAATGATCTTTATCGAAGAGGTGGACAATGAGGAAGCCTGCCGGCGGCTCGGGGTCAGATACAGCTATATGCGCGTGATGCTGCATCGGGCTCTGAAACGCTTTCAAAAAGAGCTGTTGGGGCTGTCGGCGCCCGACGCCCGGTTTTTTCTGTCGTGGGGCCGGCGCGATGGGGTGAAACAAAAATGTCAGGAGGATCACTATTCTTCGGAGGATTTCGATGGTGCATGAAGAGGCAACTCGATTGATGGCTGCCGAGCGGTACCTGCTCAGGGAGCTTTCGGACGCGGAACGCGACCAATTCGAGGAGCATTTCTTCGACTGCCCGGCCTGCGCGGAGGACGTGCGGATGGGCGCTATCTTTGAAGCCAACGCGCGGCAAGTATTCGCGAACCAGCCTACTCCGGTCTCGACTCCAGTGAGCTGGTGGGAGTGGGTCCGTCTTCGGCCGGCTGTCGCTGGGTCGCTGGCGGGCCTGGTGGTGCTGCTGGCAGGGGGCGTTGGCTACCAGTCCCTGGTAACACACGGGCTCCGAAGTGAGGTCGCTGAGCTGCGGGCGCCCCAGTCTTTCCCTTCCGTTTTCTTACACAGTACGACTCGAGGCGCGGAACAGGTGATTCAGGTGCCAAGGGCGAGCCGGGTTCTGGGGCTCTCGCTGGACCTGGCGCCAGGGCAAAGCTTTCAGCATTATCTGGGAGAGGTTTCGGGCGAGTCCGGCAAGGTTGTGTTCTCCGTTCCGCTGGCGCCGCCTGCGCCGGGCGAATCCCTGAACCTGCTGCTTCCGGTATCGAGCTTAGAACCAGGGCGGCGTTATAGCCTGGTCGTTCGGGGGCTGGAGGAGGGTTCAACGGGGAAACCAGCAACCGAGATCGCCAGGTATTATTTCACTATGCAGCAGAACTGAGGGGTGCTATAGTAGGCGGCATTCTTTGCCGGACGCTGGGTCTACCTCCGAGCCGGTGCAGCAACGTCTTTTTCTCTTCCAGTACTTGTTGTAGATCGTGTTGATATCGAGACGACTGCACCGAGAGCACGGCTGCCGGGTCGAAAAACCGGCGATGAACTGACAAGAAGGAGGTAGAGAACCATGCAGGAACACTCGGCGAACGGGAGGGACACTAAGAGATTTGCTTTTAGCGCCTCTACCGTGGGTGTCGGCGCAAACCTAGATTCTCCGACTCTGGATGAATCCTGGGCGCCGGCTTGTCTGCCGATCATCGGCGGACACAGCCACTCAGTAGTCGGTTTTACGGTCTGGCCGAGCGCCAGCGATCCCGTTCTCCAATTCGATCTGGCTGAAACCAGCATCACCGGGCGGCAGACGGGCGGGGTGCCGCAGGCAGAGGAATACGAAACAGTCATTCGAAAAACCGTGAGGAATCTGAACATTCTGCACAGGTTGACAGCCAGCATCGGCGTGGAGATCAAGCTTCACTACACGCGCAGGCCCTCCCCGGCGGCCGCGACGCCAAGACAAAGGGATCTCATCGACGTGTCCGTTACCATGTTCGATCCGTTTGTGATCTCCACTTTCGGCGTGGCTGCGCTGCCTCCCCTGACGAACCTAAGCGTCTTGAACCCGATTGTCTTGAATGGCCAGAGCGGGAGCATCTACCTTCCCGGGATTCCCCAGTACGCAGGCCAGGATTTCAAGTCATTCCGGGCAGCAGGGCTGGGGCCGCAAAGCATAGACACTCTTCGGCCGGACCCTGCCCACCACAAGCATGAGATCGGCGGGGTCGAGTCCCCGGCCTTACCGGGCGGCCACGGCCACGGCCTCGTCTACACCGCGCTGGCCGAGCCGCAGAACCAGTTCATATATGACGAACCGAATCTGGACTTTGGAAAATTCGTCCTTCCCGGACTGGGCGAGGTCTACATCGGGGAGTGGGCAGGGTCTCCGTATCGCCAGTTGTTTACCTTCCTCCGCGTCGAGATCGGAGTCAAAGACGAGACTGGCGTCGAAGTAGGTGTCCAGGACCAGTTTCAACCCAGAACAGCATTCAAGGGCCAGATCGTCATTGACGACGACGGCGGCGGGGGCGGATACCCATGAGCCGAAAGGGGCTGCTGCTGCTCCTCTTGCTAGCGGGCTGCGGGACGCGGCAGCCTCTCCACCCGGATCGCGCTTTCGAAAACGCACGTCTTCAATTCCGACATGGCAAACTCCGCGAAGCGCTTGTCGAGGTTGATCGCACTCTCCAGAAGATCGGTTCCCGCTCCGACCCTCTCTGGCGGGCCCGCCTCCTTGTCTTGAAATCAGAGATCCTCGTCACGCTTGGAAGGCCCGCGGATGCGCTCCAGATTCTCGATCGAGACGTTCCGCCGGATCTGGATTCCCCAGAGGTTAGGGTCAGCTTTCGCATAGCTCGGGCACGAGCCAAGACGCGGATGGGGGAGTTGGATGCGGCTGGCGGACTCCTCGAGGAAGCGCTCCGCCTTGCGAAACAAGCTGCTGCGCCGAATCTTCGCGCAGATGTGCAGATAGAGAGGGCTTTCCTCTTTATGAAAAAGCGGGACGGGATATCGATGGAGGCAAGTGCTGGGGAAGCTTTGGTTTATGCAAGACACTCCGGCGACACCTATTTGGAAACGGCCGCCCTCGGGAATCTCGGAACCAGGCGGTTGATCAACTCCCGCTTCGACGAAGCAGTGCCCTGGTACGAGCAAGCCCTCGCTCTCTCCGAGAAACACGGGTACCGTCGCTTCAGTGCCATTACCCAGCTCAACCTCGGCTACTGCTACCACAGGCTGGGCGATTACGACAAAGCACTTCAACTCCTTTCCCGGGCGGAGGGCATGCACGCGGAAATGGGAGATGTGGTCATGCAGGAGAGGTGCCTCGGAGACATCGGCATCGTCCACTGGCGTCGCGGCGATCTGGCGGCTGCCATTGCTAGTTACCGCAAAGCTCTGTACTTGGCACGGCAGATCCACGCTTTGGACGACATCGCCGCCTGGCAGAACGACCTGGCTGAAGCTTCGATTGAATCAGGAGACCTGGACGCGGCCGAGGCCTCTAACCGCGAGGCTCTCGCTGTTCTAGACAAGAGCCGGGATGAAATCAGCGCCCTGTGGGCGCAACTGAACTCGGCCCAAATCGCCGCCGGGAGGGGCCGTTTCGAAGAGGCCGAAAAACTCTACGGCGAGACGATCGACTCCGCGGCGAAACTGGGGATGACCGCAGCCCTGTTTCGGGCGCGATCCAAGCTGGGGAGCCTTCATTTGTACCTCGGAGACTCCCGCAAAGCCGAACTGCAATTCCAGGCCATCGCCTCCGAGAGCGAATCCAGCCGCTCCAAGCTCGGGCGCGACGAATGGAAGCTGACCTTCCAATCGAGCGTCATCCCCTTTTACCAGGATTACGTGGACTTTCTGATGGGCAGCGGCCGGGTGGCCCAGGCCCTCGAAGTTGCCGAGTCGTGCCGCGCCAGGCTGCTCGCGGAGAAGCTGGGCCTCGAGCGAAAGTCGGTCCGGAGCGCCACGGCCGCCGAGTTCCGCTCCAAGGCGCGGACCGAAAAGGCCGTCCTCCTTTCGTACTGGCTGGCCCCGCGCCGCTCGTTCTTATGGGTGGTGACGCCGGAGGCCGTGCATTCGTTCACCTTGCCGCCGGAGAAAGACATTTCCCGGCTGGTGGAAGCTTACACCGCCCTGATCCTGCAATCGCGCAACCCGCTTGAAACCGGCAACGTCGCGGGGCTCGAACTGTTTGATGCCCTGGTAGCTCCGGCGCGGAAACTGATCCCGCCGGGCGCCAGGGTGATTGTCGTTCCGGATGGCTCGCTCCACGAATTGAATTTCGAGACGCTCCTGGTCCGTGGCGAGCCGCCTAGGTACTGGATCGAGGAAGCGACTGTGGCGGTGGCGCCTTCCCTGGCAGTCCTCCAGCCGGCTGGCATCACCGGCGGACGAGAAAGACGCTTGCTGCTCCTCGGAAGTCCGGTCTCCCCCCGGCCCGAATACCCCCCGCTGCCGGGCAGCGAGCTCGAGATCGGCAAGATCCAGAATCTCTTCCGGGCCGAGGAGCGAACCGTCCTCACGGGCCCTCAGGCGCGCCCGGGGGCGTACCGGGAGGCCGGCCCGGGACGTTTTGCGCTCATCCACTTCTCGGCGCACGCGGTGGCCAACCGGGAAAGCCCTCTGGATTCGGCCGTCATCCTCTCGCAGCAAGGAGACACCTATAAGCTGTATGCGCGAGATGTCGCGGCGATGCCGCTTCATGCTGAGCTCGTCACCATCTCAGCCTGCCGCAGCGCCGGCGCCAGGGCCTATTCGGGAGAAGGATTGGTTGGCTTCACCTGGGCCTTCCTGGAGGCCGGCGCGGGCAACGTCATTGCCGGACTGTGGGACGTCAGCGACCGCTCTACACCCGAATTGATGGCGAACCTCTATTCTGAAATGGCCAAACGCCTGGCCCCAGCCGAAGCCTTGCGCGCCGCCAAACTGGCGTTGCTGCGGTCCGCAGGGCCTTATCGCAAGCCCTATCATTGGGCGCCCTTCCAGCTTTTCACTCGTTCCATGCCCTTTGACGAAGGCCACCGGTACGTCGCGCGGCGGGCCAAGACTCAGTAAAGTCGCGACTCCTGTCACCACGGCGCCTGTGAAACAGAATCAGCGCGCGCTTCACTATCCAGTGTGACCAAGAGCAACCCAATGATGGTGGATCCGCCCCAGCGGTCTGGCGATTCCGCCGGCAACGATCTGACGACTGCGGACGCGGAGGAACTCAGAAGCGTTCGCAAGGATAGAGGGCAAGCGATGGAACAACAAACGGCGGCAACGTATCCACTGCAGCATCTACAAAAGCCAAACGGAGGCATCCCGGCGCTGGAGCTTCCAGAGTCGCCTTCCTGCTGGGATTGCGAACTATCTGCCCGCTGGATAGCAGAAGATTTAAGACGAGCGCGCGAGCTCCAGATTCTGCTGCTGCCCCGCAAGCTGGTCGGCCAGGACGGGTTAGAGATCGCCGCCGGCTTCCGGCCGGCGCACGGAGTCAGCGGTGACATCTTTGATCTGTTTGACTGCGGCGACGATCGGGTCGTCCTGACTTTGGGTGACGTGAGCGGTAAAGGCGCTGCGGCGGCCATTTACGGAGCTGTGGTCTCAGGTCTGCTGTGGACTATGGTCGGACGCCTGCGCCGGCCCGCGCGATTGCTGCAGGCTTTGAATGCGGCCCTTCTCGAGAGAAGAATCGAAAGTCAGAGCGTCAGCCTGCTCGTAGTGTCGTGGCAGGCGCACTGCCGCCGGCTCAGGCTGGCCAGCGCAGGCGCGATTCGGCCCCTCATCTGCCGGAACGGTGAAGTCCGGGAGCTGGATCTTGGAGGCGTTCCGTTGGGTCTGTGGGAGAAGTGGGAGTACGAAGAGGCCTCGCTGCAAATGGAGGCGAATGACGTTGTGGTCCTCTGTTCCGACGGCATCACGGAACAGGAGAATCCCGCCGGCCAACAGTACGATCGCCGCATCGTTCAGGTGCTGCGGAACGTGTGGGAACAGTCTCCCCAGTTCATCGTGGATGCGATCTTCGGCGACTTGGACCGGTTCGTCGGCAACTTATTTGAGCGCTCGGATGATCAGACGCTCGCAGTGTTCAAAGTCACCTAACCGATAGACCCCAGCAAGTCTAATTTGAAGCGGCGGTGTGGGAATCTCGGCAGGGGGAGATCCA
>DASQHK010000341.1:0-5804 GCA_035632135.1 Bryobacterales bacterium | reverse complement strand
ACGCCCTGGTCGGTCCGCTCCACTGCGCTTTCTACGAATCGCTCGCCCGGGCGTCACCCCGGCAGCTCGTGAGCCCGCTGACTTAAGTAGTCCCCTGGCGTCGCGGCGGCCTGGCCTTCTGCCGGCGCGGCATCGCTACGGCTGGCCTTGGCCTTTGGTCATCCAGATGTTGCCCGTCAGGTCCCCCAGGGCGAAGACGAGCTTGTCGTTCCCCACCGACATCCCGATCGCTCCAAGGCTGCCGCGGACGCCGGTCAGCGAGTTGCGGGCGTGATGAAAGTGAATGACGGCGAACGGCGCGCCCCGCGGATGCTTGGTCGGCGGCTCCAGCCGCTGCGCCCAGATGCAGCGGAAGCCATCGTTCTCCGAAAGAAAATAAAGCAGGCTCCCGTCCGGCGACCAGTAAGTTTCGCCCTCCAGAAAGGTCACGCCGCTGGTCACCGCAATCCAATCCTTCTTTGGCACAGGCGGGCGGTCGCTGCCTTGGAACGGGACGACGAAGATTTGCCGGGTGAGCGGGTTGCTTCTGGCGTGAAACGCCACCCAGCGCCCGTCGGGCGAGAAGCGGGCGGCATACGGGAACAGTTTGGGTGTTTCCCGCGAGCGCGCCATCTCGTATTGCTTGCCCGAAGTCAGGTCGGCGACCATCACCGCCTCATCCTGCGGCGAGTTCTCCGACTCGAACAGCACCTTGGTTCCGTCCGGGGAAACGTGCGTGGGCGGGCCGCAGTCGTCGCACACCTTCTGCGGCACTCCGCCGCGCGCTGGAATCACGTAAATGGTCTGCTTCGTTCCGTCATCCTCCCAGTACGCCACGGTCGTTCCGTCGGCGCTGATCTTCGGCTGCAGCGCCTTGCCGCGGCTGGCCGTGAGGGCGATTTGCTTGCCGCTCTCCAGGTCCCGGATCCAGACATTCCACGCGCCCGATTGCGCCGAGGTATACACCAGCTTCTTGCCATCGGCGGAGATGGAGGGGTAGGCATTATAAGTAACGCCCTGGGTGATTCGCTGCAGCTCGCCCGGCGCGGCGCCACGGTTTACATCCAGCGGCAGGCTCCAAACGTTGACCGTGTGGGTGAGGCTGGCGAAGGCCACGCCGGCTCGCCCGCCCGCCTCCGCACCGGCCGACGGCTCCATTTCGAGGTCAGTGCCGAAGGTCACCCGCCGTGGGGCGCCGCTCACTTCCCCCGTCTTCGGCGAAATCACGATCTCCCACAGGTTCGTGGTATCTCCCAGGCGGGCGGAGAACAAGACGAGATCGTTCGCCGGGCTCACCGCTCCCGCGGAGATCGCGTACGCGCCCGGCGGAGGCAAAAGCTTCTGCTCGCGAAAAGCGGCAAACGCCCCGGTCCGCACCGGCGTGCCTCCCGCCACCGGCGTCACCCACCAGTCCAGCCCCTGCTCCACCGGCGCCTTGGGGTCGATCTTTCCGAGAAACAGCAACCGCTTTCCGTCGGCCATCCAGATCGGATCGCGGCCGGCCGGAACTTCGGGGTGCACCTGGCGGGGCTCGCCTCCAGGGCTAGGCACTAGGAATATCTTGCCGGAGCCCGCCGCAAAGCCGCCGCCCGTTGCGCCCAGCCAGTAGGCGACCCAGTTCCCATCCGGGGAGAAACGCGGATTATGGCCCAGCCGGGCCAGGAGCCGGGACTCGCCCCCCAAAGTCGGAACCACGTAGATGCCGCCGCCCTCCCGCTCCGAGCGGAACGCTACGCGCGTTCCGTCGGGCGAGAACGCCGGCTCGTACTCGTCCGCCTCATCACGGGTCAATCGGATCGGCTCTCCGCCTCCGATTTGCTGTACCCAGATGTCCAGGTTCCCCTCTCCGCTGCGGTCGGAGGCGTAAGCCAGCAGCCTCCCGTCGGGCGAAAGGGCTGGATAGGCGCTCAAGCCGGAATCGGAGGTGAGGCGGGTCAGCATGGGCGGCCCGGCCGGCGGCGTCCCTCTCTGCCACCACCACAGCGCCGCCCCGGCGGCCGCCAGCAAGACGATCCCCCCCACCAGCAGCGCCGCCGCACCGAGCCGCCGCGGCGCCGGGGCCGGCAGGGCCGCCGAGACGCTTGCCGAAGCTGGCCCAGCGGAAGCTGGCCCCGCCGAGACCGGACCGGCGGCTGCTGGCACATCGGAGGTTCGCACGCCCGAAATGAGCCGCCCCGAGGTTGACTCCTCCCGCAGCTCTTCGAGGGCAACTTTCAGATCGTCCATGTGCTGCACGCGGCGCTCCGGCTCTTTCCGCAGGCAGCGCAGGATCAGCCGCTCCAGTTCCGGCGGCGTGTCTCGCGAAATCTCGCTCACCGGGCTCGGCTCCCGGAGGATGATCGCCGACAGAGTCGACATCGCCGTCTCGCCCTGAAAGGGTCGCCGTCCGGTCACCATCTCGTAGAGCACGGTTCCGAACGAAAAAATGTCCGACCGCGCGTCCACCTTCTTGCCCTCGGCCTGCTCCGGCGACATGTAGGCCGCCGTGCCCACGATCATGCCCTGCATGGTCCGGGGCGCCATGTAATCGATGGTCACCGTCGCGTCCGAGACTTCCACCGGCTCGGTCAGCTTCGCCAGGCCGAAGTCGAGCACCTTCACCAGGCCCTTTTCCGTCACCATGATGTTGCCCGGCTTCAGGTCCCGGTGGACGATTCCGGCGGCGTGCGCCGCCGCCAGCGCATCAGCGATCGGCACCGCATACCGCAGCGTCTCGCTCACCGGCAGGCCCTGGCGGGCGATGCACTCGTGCAGCGTTTTGCCCGCCACATATTCCATGGCGATGTAGTTGGGCTCGCTCTGGGTCTCGATGTCGTAAATGGTGACGATGTTCGGGTGGTTCAGCGACGAGGCGGTCTTGGCCTCCTGCACGAAGCGTTTCTTGCGCTCCGGGTCGCTGGTCTTTTGCGCCGGCAGCACCTTCAGCGCCACCATGCGGTCCAGGCGCGTATCGAGCGCGCGGTACACCGCTCCCATGCCGCCTTCGCCCAACTTTTCCAGAACCTTGTAATGGGAGAGGATTCTACCGATCAGCTCATCAGTATCCATGCCACTCGATTATTCCGCTCCGGTGATCACCGCCAGGGTACCACGCGCGCGCCTCACTTCACCAGCGATTCGTACACCTGGATGTATTCATCCGCCATTCTCTGTTGGTTAAACCGCTGCCGGGCATGCCGGCGAACGGTCTGGCGGTCGAGAGAAAGCGCCCGCGTCACCAGCGCCGGCAGCTCCTCGACCGCATCGGCGTAAAACCCCGTCTTGCCGTAATCCACCACCTCGCTCACCGCGCCCCGGTTGTAGGCGACCACCGGCGTCCCGCAGGCCATCGCCTCGATCATCACGATGCCGAAGGCCTCCTCGACCAGCACCGGGAACAGCAGCGCGCCGGCGTTGCGGAACAGCTCGTTCTTCTGCGCGTCGGTGACCTCGCCGATGTGAATCACGTTTTTCCCATCGATCATGGGCTCGATCTGCTCGGCAAAGTAGTCCTGCTCATACTCGTTCTTCGGCTCGCCCGCCAGCACAATCGGCAGCCCCACTTGGCCGGCAATGGCGATGGCATCGAGCGGGTTCTTCTCCCAAGCCATGCGGCCGAGAAACGCCAGATATCGCACCGGCCCCGGAGAAAACTCGTAAGCCTCGAAGTCGCACCCGTTGTAAATCACCCGTATGTTCGGGCAATGGCCGTCCAGCCCGGCCACCTGCCGGCGCGAGCGCGCGATCACCGTCGCCTCCGGGTAGCGCCGCAACATCCACAGATCGTCTTCGTAGACCAGGCCGGGCAGCGTGTGCAGAAGAGGCGTGGGGGAAAGGCCGTGGAAGGGGAGCGACCACGGCCCCAGGTGGCAGTGAATGATGTCGAACGAGCCGGCTTCACGCAGCGCTTCGCCGATGCTGTGGACCGCGTAGAAATCCGGCCGCCGGACCTTGCCCGCATTAATATCCGGCAGCAGGCTGCGCTTGCGCACCACCCGCAGCTTCGCGCTCGTCTTGGAATCGCCCGAAGCGAACAGCGTTACGTCGTGCCCCCGCCGCACCAGCTCCTCGGTCAGAAAATGGACGATCCGCTGCGTCCCGCCATACGTAACCGGCGGCACGCTTACCCCGAGCGGTGCAACTTCGGCAATCCGCAAATCCGAAACCCCTCCCGCCGACGCGTCGCCGCTCATGATAGCACCGGCGGGCCGGCCTCCAGGAACCCGCCATCGCCAAGGTTGGCCAGCGCACCCTCAAGTTCCAGGGCGGCAAGTTGGAAACCACCAATCGTGGAGCCGAAGCAGCCGGATAAGCCATTGATTCCATTTGAGTTAATAATCTGTTCCCGGTCCCAGCCCCGCTTCTGGTACAATAACCCCACATTCTTAATTTAGGGTTTTACACGCCGGCCCACGGGCCAGTGCAAGGCCAAAGCAGTACCTAAGAACACTGGCCAGGATCGAGCAGTATTGGGCTGGCCAACTCAGGAGGATTTCTTTTGATGATGTCTGCGACCGTACGCGCCGCATTGGTGGCGGGCCTTTGTGCAGCTTGCGTCCCCATGGCTGCCCCCACGCCCGCCCAGGCGACTCTGCCCGGCCGGCTCCCCAAGACCCCCAAGCAGGTCGGCAAAGCCGCCTGGTATGGCGGGATCTTCCAGGGGCGGCTGACCGCCAACGGCGAGACTTACAACATGTACACCCTTACGGCCGCTCACCGCCGTCTGCCGCTGGGCAGCGTAGTGCAGGTAACCAACCTCGAAAACCAGCGCTCGGTCGTCGTCCGGATCAACGACCGTGGCCCGTGGCAAGGCCGCGGCCGCATCATTGACCTCAGCTACGCCGCTTCCAGGGCCTTGGGCATGGAGAGCTGCGGCGTTGCCCGCGTGCGGCTCGATCCCCTTCCCCCCGCCCCAGCGGCCGCCGATTAGCCCACGCCGATTCCATCCGAAACGGCCATCGCACCACAATGCTGACGGGCGAACCGGCAATCCAGGCGGCTCCGGGGAACTCCATGGCCGCCACTACATCGAATTGAAGCAGGACCGCGGCGCCAAGGCTCGGTCGCCTCACCCACAACTTGCCCATTCCGCGGCTTCCCCGCCCGCTTCCTCCTCCTCGTGGCATAATGGAAGAAGGAGGGGCAGGATGCCCCGTAGGCACATACCTTCCGAGTCCCGCCCAGGCCTGTTCGGCGTCGACTGAGAGCCCACCGCAAAATTGGGTTTGTTCGTGCAAATTTCACTTTTCAGGAGGCTCCATGATGAAGGGCGCCGTTACCGCCACCGATGCTCGTTTCCCCCTGATAATCAACGAGTTACCAGGACCCGAGGCGCGGCGCGTCCTGGCGCTCGACGCCCGCTACGTGTCCCCTTCTTACACACGGACGTACCCTTTGGTCGCACACCGGGGCGAAGGAGCGATGGTCGAAGACGTGGACGGCAACCGCTTCCTCGATTTCAGCGCCGGCATCGCCGTGGTCGCCACCGGCCACTGCCACCCTCGCGTGGTCGAGGCGATCCGCCGGCAGGCAGGCGAGCTGATCCACATGTCGGGCACGGATTTTTACTACGAGAGCCTGGCCCGCCTGGCCGAGAAGCTGGCCGAAATCGCTCCGGGCGACAACAACAAGAAGGTCTATTTCGGCAACTCCGGCACCGAGGCCATCGAAGCGGCGATGAAACTGGCGCGCTATCACACCGGCCGCGACAAGTTCATCGCGTTTCTGGGGGCGTTTCATGGCCGCACGATGGGCGCGCTGTCGCTCACCGCGAGCAAGCCGGCGCAGCGGCGCGGATTTGGTCCTTTGGTGCCGGGCGTGTATCATGTTCCCTACGCCTACTGTTA
>DASQHK010000340.1:0-3111 GCA_035632135.1 Bryobacterales bacterium | reverse complement strand
AGGCACGCTCGGATCTTTTGTCAGGTAGCGAATCGGCCCGCCGCCCGAGGGCACGAGCGCCACGTGCCGCGCGGCGAAGTAGTTCAGCGTGCCGCCCTGGGAGTGAAAAGCAATCCACTTCCCGTCGGGCGAATAGGAAGGGTCGGAGTCGCGGCCGGGCTGCGTGACGAGCGGCTTCTCCGCGAGCGTGCGGAGATCGAGTTCATACAGGTCGACGTCGAACGAGTCACGGTTGCGCGGCGTGGGCTGCGCAGCGTAAACGGCGCGCGCGCCGTCCGGAGCGAGAGCGAAGGAAACGACGTGACGCTCGGCGGTCGTCACGCGTCGCGGCTCGCCGCCGGCCACGGCCTGGATGTAAAGGCGCGAGTAGCGGTAATCGCGATCCGCCACGATGGGGTCCGGCTCGGGACCGGGATCGGCCGCGAGATAAGCAATGCCGTGGCCGTCCGGAGTCCAGCAGTACGTGACGATGGGCGAGGGAGAGTGCGTCACCGCGCGCGAGGAGCGTTGCGCGACGTCGTAGATGTAAACCTGCGAGTCCAGGTACGCAAAATGCGCCGAATCGGGCGACCAGCGGGGACGGGTTCCCGCCGCGACGGCCTGTGCCGCTCCCGCCGGGATCGGAGCCATATACACGGTGCTGCGCCATCTGTTGCCATCGAGTGTGCGCAGAACATAAGCGAACGACCGCCCATCGGGGCGAATTTGCGGGTCGCTCAGGGTCGGGATGTGCAGGAGAACGTCGACAGTCCACGGCTGCGCCGCCGGCACAGGACCGGCGCATGCGGCCAGGACCCCCAGCAGGCTGCTACGCCAGAATCTCACGAATAGGTTTGCCGTAGTCGATATCGAGGCGCTTGCGGCCGGGCACATCCAGCTTGCGGGGCTCGAGGCCAAGCTGGTGCAGGATGGTCGCGTGGATGTCGGTCACGTAGTGGCGATTTTCGACGGCGTGGAAACCGATTTCATCCGTGCAGCCGTGCACCAACCCGCCCTTGATGCCCCCGCCGGCCATCCACGTGGTGAAGCCGAAGGGGTGATGGTCGCGGCCGTTGGAATTTTCGGCCCCCGGCGTGCGGCCGAACTCCGTGGCCCACACCACGATGGTTTCGTCGAGCAGGCCGCGCTGGCGCAGGTCCTGCAGCAATCCGGCAATCGGCTTGTCGACTTTAGCCGCAAGCTCGCCGTGGTTCTTCTTGAGGTCGCGGTGGGCGTCCCACGCATTCCCGGAGCCGCCCTGGTAAACCTGCACGAAGCGGACGCCTTTCTCGGAGAGCCGCCGGGCGGCCAGGCAAACCTCGCCGAAGGGCCGCGTCACTTCGTTGTCGATCCCGTACAGCCGCTTGGTCTCTTCGTTTTCATCCTTAAAGCTGATGACCTCGGGAACCGCCATTTGCATCCGGAAGGCCAGTTCGTACGACTTGATGCGGGCGCGAACAGCAGAGTCGGCGGGGTACTCGACGGCCGTCATGTTGTCCAGCTTGGTGAGAAACGCAAACTCCCGGCGCTGCTCTTCGCGGTACATGTCGGGCCCCGGCGAAACAAACGGGAGCGGCTTGTCGGGGTTGACCTCCAGTTGCACGCCCGCGTGCTCGGGGCCGAGGTATCCGGAGCCGTGCGTGCCCACGCCGCCGCAGCAATCCCCCGGCGGCTCGCCCAGCACCACGAATTCGGGCAGGTTTTCGTTGAGCGTCCCGAGGCCGTAGTGGACCCAGGAGCCGATGGTGGGAAGATACCCATCAAAAATGTGGCGGCCGGTGTGGAACTGCAAGATCGCTCCGTGGTCGTTGTCGGTCGTCCAGGTGGAGCGGATGAGCGCGATCTCGTGCAGCATCCCGCCGAGATGCGGAAACCACTCGCTGAGCAGCACGCCGTTCTTGCCCATGTGGCGGCAGCCGCTCTGCATGGGGTAAAGCGTCAGCTTGATGCCGTGCTGGCCGGGCACAAACGCCTTGAGGTTTTCCTTGATCACCGGATTCTCGAGGACTTCCTTGTAAGGCGTCTCGGCAAGCTGTTTGCCGGCGTATTTGTTGAGGGCGGGCTTGGGGTCGAACGTGTCGACGTGGCTCATGCCGCCCAGCATGAACAGCCAGATGACCCGCTTGGCCTTCGGCTGGAAGTGCGGGCGGCCGTCGGGCGGTGCCCAGGCCTGCTCGGCCGCCGAAGCGCGGCGCGGCAGCAGCGTCCCCAGCACCATACCGGTAAGACCCATGGAGGTATCGGCGAGGAATACCCGCCGGGAACGGCGATCACAACAAAGACCATTGCGCGGCATCAGAAAATCCTCATTAGCGTACAGTCACAAAATCGTTATGGTTGAGAAGAACGTGCACAAGACTCTCCCGCGCGCGCTGCGCAGGATCGGCAGATGGTTTCACACGCGACCGCAAGCCTGAGCCGAACGGCGTCAGGCGCGAGGGGTCGCTGTACAGTTCAGCCTGGGAGCGAAGGTACTCGAGTGACGCCCTGATTTCCTCCGCCGATGGGTCGCGGTTGAGGATGCGGTCGAAAGCCGCCGCTACGAAATCCTCATCGGCCGAGCGCGTCTGGTCTGCAATGGACCGGTTGCCCGCCAAAGGCGACGGCGGCGCGGGCGTCCCGGCAGCCGGTGAGAAGAGTTGCGAGGCAAGCACCCGCGCCACTTCCTGGCTCAGCTCGCTGTTGGAAAGAGCGAGCGCCTGCTGCGGAACGATACTTTCCGAGCGCTGGAAGCACTCGTTCGGGCTGGCCACGTCGAACACCTTGAGCATGTCCATCTGCGTGTCTGGAGCCTGGCGGAAGTAAATACTGCGGCGGTAGACCTCTTCTCCCTTGGCCGGATCGATGTCCGGCCCGTACATAGTGGCGTCGAGCTTGCCCGCCAGAGCCAGCATCGAATCCCGCACGGCCTCGGCTTCCATGCGGCGGGTGTTCATGTGCCACAGCCAGGTGTTGTCGGGATCGATCCGGACCTGCGGAGCATCGGCGGTGTAGCCGGAGGACCGCATGCGGTAGGTACTGGAAGTGACCATGAGGCGGTGAATCGCCTTCATGTCCCAGTTGCGGTCCATGAACTCGGTGGCCAGCCAGTCGAGCAGCTCCGGATGCGTGGGCGGCTTGCCGTTGCGGCCG
>DASQHK010000339.1:0-9780 GCA_035632135.1 Bryobacterales bacterium | reverse complement strand
CGCGCCCGGCCCGGCAGGCGCCGCCCCGCCGCTAAGATGATCGGCCAGCCGCTGGCGCGAGCCGCCGAAGAAATCCTGCGTCAGCCGCTCCACCGCCAGCTCCAGCGCGGCCTCGCGCGAGATCAGCGGATGGTAGACGTGAGCGCGCCCCTGCTTGCGCCGCCCCGCCGCGCCCTTGCGCGCCAGGCGATCGAGCAGCGTCATCACCGTGGTGTAGGCGAGCAGCCGGCGCCGGCCCATCTCGCGGCTCACGTCACGCACCGTCCCCTCGCCCAGTTGCCAGAGGGCCTTCATTGCCTCCAGCTCGAGCGGAGGCAGCAGCCGCGTCTGCCCGCTATTTCGAGCCGCCATCTTCCTTTAACGCTGAATGGAGCAGCTCTCCGAAAACGGTTTGTCCGCCTGGCCTGGCGGGCCGCGGCGCGGCCGGCTGGTTCGCCTGCACAGGCCGGGCCGCCGGCATCCCGGGCGCGGTGCGCCCGCGCTCTTCCGCCGATGCGGCCGCCGGAGTGTTCCGTGAGGCTGCCGCATCTTCCGACGCCTCAGCCGGAGACGGTCCCGCCGGCTCGGTCGCCGACCCCTGGACGCGCCCGCCGGTTGCCGGTGGCTGCGGCTCTTTCTCCGCCTCCTCGCGCAGGAACTTCTCCTTCTTCAGCAGAGGCCGCTCCAGCGACGCGTTGTACACCGTCCAGTCACCGTCGATGTTGGGGTCGCCGGCGATCGTCGCCCGCATGCTTTCGAGCTTCGAGTCGAGGTCGTCGAGGTAATGGAACAGCAGCGCCTCGGGAAACATTGGCAGCTTGGGCGAGCCGAACTCGTAGTGCCCGTGGTGGCTCAGGATCAGGTGCTCCACCAGCGTTTTCAGCTTGGGCGGAAAGCCCGGCACGGCGGCGGCCTTCGCTTGCAGCATGTCGAGCACGATGATCATGTGGCCGAGAAGCTGGCCTTCCGTCGAGTAGCCGAAGGAGCGCTCGTAGTGCAGCTCGTAAATCTTTCCCAGATCGTGCAGCACCGCCGCCGTGACGAGCAGGTCGAGGTCGATAAAATCGTAGTGCCCCGCCATGAGGCGGCACAGGCCGAGGAGCGACACCACGTGCTCCAGCAGCCCGCCGAGGCGGGCGTGGTGCAGGGACTTCGCCGCCGGCGCTATCTTGAACCGCCGCGCCACTTCTTCATCGTCGAGGAACGCATTGAGCAGCGCGCGCAGGTGCTCGTTGCGCACCCCGGCCACGGCGGCGCGCACCGCGGCCCACATTTCCTCGATGTTCTTGTCCGTATGGGGGAAGTAGTCGGCGAAATCGACGTCGGACTCTTCCACGCGCCGCAGCTTGTGCACCGTCATCTGCGGCCTATTGCGATATACCTGGACGAGCCCCTTCACCTTCACGAAATCGTCCTGGTCGAAGGCGTCGGCCACCTCCGGCACGCCGTCCCACATTTTGGCGTCGAGCTGGCCGGTGCGGTCGGCAAGCGTCAGGCACAGGTAGGGCTCGCCCGTTTTTTTGAGGCGGACCTCCTTGCTGTGAACGATGAAAAACGACGTGACGACCTGGTTGGGCTCCAGCTCGCGGATGAAATGTGTCTTCAAGTCGCCTCTGCCCGAACTGCTCCCCGCTTACTTCGGCGGCCCGGTGGAAGGGGACGCAGCCGGTGCAGCCGCGCTGGGCGGCGCCTCGGCGCCCTGGGACGCGCCGGGCGCAGCCGCGGCGGCCGGCCGCTCGCCCAAGGACTGCGTGTCGTAGTCCTCCTTCGCCTTGTTGCGCCGCGGCACCACCCACAGCAGGCGCTTCTTCCTCCTGGTCGCTTCCGCCTTGGTCGTGACGGCCGGCTTGAACTGCTCGGGGTCTTTCCAGGTAGTGTCAATACCCGGCGCGGCGCCGCTGTCGACGAAGCCGGGGCGGATCTCGATGAACGCGTTCTGGCGCAACTGGGTCAGATAGGCGCGCAGGGCGGGCTGCATCTTCGGATAGTAGAGCTTCTCCTGGATCTCCTGCTCTACGTCTTCGAGCTTGGCCTGGCCGGCCTGATGGCGCTCCTCGACCCGCAAGATCAGGAACCCGTTGGGGCGCTTGAGGACGTCGCTGATGAAGCCGCGCTTGGCGTTGAACACCATGTCTTCGATCTGTTTGTCGAGCACGCCGCGCTTCCAGAAGCCGATGTCGCCGCCCATCTGCGCCGAGTCCTTGTCGTCGGAGACCTTGCTCGCCACCTCCCCGAACCGCTCGCCCTTCTTCAGCCGGGCCAGCGTGTCGTTGGCCTTCTTCTCGAGCGCCGCAATCTCCTTGGGGTCCTTCCCTTCGGTCGAAATCAGGATCTGCTGCAGCCGCACCTCCTCGGGCCGCACGAACTCCGGCTTGTGCTCGTCGTAATACTTGGCGATGTCCTCGTGGCTGATGTTGATGCGGCGGCCCACCTCCTGCTGGATCACGCGCTCGGTCAGAAGCTGGTTGCGGATCTGGTCCCTGAGATCCTCGAAGTGCATGCCGCCCTTCTCGGTGACGAACTTCTCGAACTCCTCCATGCTCGCGACGTTGTACTGGCGGCGGAGCTGGTCCAGGCGCTTGATCACGTCAGCCTCGACGCTGATGTTGAGCTCTTTGGCTTTCTGCACCAGCAGGCTCTGGTCGACCAGGTCGCGCAGGATGTCCTTCTGGTGCTCGGCCAGCGCCTTATCGAGTTCGGCGCCGCTCAGCTTCTGGCGATCCAGTTCGGCGCGGGCCTCGGCCATTTGCCGCTCCATCTCCGACCGGGTCACGATCTCGCCGTTGATCTTGGCGATGATCTCCTCGATCACGTCGATTTTGGGCGTGGTGGCCGCCGGGGCCGCGGCCGGCGCAGGGGCCGCCGCCAGCGGCAGAGCCAGCCAGCCGGCCAGGGGCAGAATCAAGAATTTCCGCATACTTCTATTTTCAGTTACGGCTGTAGTGGATGCAACAGGTTTTTCAGCCGTCGCCGTAATGTGATGTACTTGGCAGACGCGAGGCTGGATTCACATGGCGGAGAAAACGCGGACCCTCGGCTTGCGGAAACTACGAGAAATGCTGGCGGGAGGCGACCGTCGTTCGAATGGGCCAGCGAATGAGGTCGCAGCACGGCTCCTCAAAGGGCGTTGCGACTGCGCGGATGTGGTCGCGCTGCTATTCGATTTGGACCCCGTGATCCGCATGCGGGCGGCAGACGCACTGGAGAAGGCATCCGCCGCAAATGCACAGCTTCTTGCACGGTTCCACCCGGAGCTGGTTGGTCTGTTGTGCAGGGCCGAGCAGAAAGAACTGCGGTGGCACCTAGCGTTGATGGCGCCGAGGCTTGGGCTGCGTGGACCGGATCGGAGGAGAGTCGCGGCCGCGTTGCGACGCTACCTGGAGGACCAAAGCTCGATCGTAAGGGCCTGCGCGTTAGACGCCCTGGCTCAGGTAGCCACCGGCGACCCGAGCATGCAGAGCGAGGTGCGAGAACTTCTGCACGAAGCCGAGCGCTGTGGCACGCCCGCCATGCGCGCCCGTGCGCGAAAGCTGCTGCGTGCGCGGAAGCTGCATGGGCCAAACGCATAAGGCCGCGCGCTCGGTTTGCGGGTATGGGCTCAGGCCGGCGTTTCAGGAGCCGGCGCCGGCGCAGCCTGCAACTGCTCCAGCAAATCTTTTACGGCCGCGATGGTTTGGGAGGCGGCTTGCGAGTCGCCGCCGGCGCCGTTGACGGAGAACTTCAGAACGCCGGCGGGGGTGAACTCGGCGCCGGGGCTGGAGGCGACGAAGGCCATCAGCTTCTCGGGATCGACGGCGGCGCCCTCGTTGAACTTCACCGAGATGCGGTCCTGGCGGCGGTCGATGGCGTCCACGCGCATGCGCTCGGCGACCATCTTGAGGCCGGCGTATGCGAGCAGGTTGGCGACGCCTTCGGGGAGCGGGCCGTAGCGGTCCTGGAGTTCGCGGCGGATCTTGTCGCGCTCCTCGTCGCTCTGCACGCCGGCGATGCGCTTGTAGGTGCGCAGGCGCTGGTTCTCTTCGGGGATATAGTCCGGCGGGATGCGGATGTCGAGGTGGAGATTGATGGACACGGGGCCGGCCACGGCGACCTGCTCGCCGCGCAGCTCGCGCACGGTCGATTCGAGCATCGAGCAGTACATCTCAAAGCCGATGGCGGCGATGTGGCCGTGCTGCTCGCCACCGAGCAGGTTGCCGGCGCCGCGCAGCTCCAGATCGAGCGCGGCGATCTTGAAGCCGGCGCCGAGTTCGCTGAACTCCTTGAGCGCGGCCAGGCGCTTCTTGGCGAGCGGGGTCAGCTCGGCGTCCTCCGGCACCAGCAGATAGGCGTAGGCCCGCCGATTGGAGCGGCCCACGCGGCCGCGGAGCTGGTACAGCTCGGAGAGGCCGAAGCGGTCGGCGCGGTTGATGATGATGGTATTGGCAAGAGGGATGTCGAGGCCGTTCTCGATGATGGTCGTCGCCACCAGCACGTCATACTCGTGCCGCATGAACTTGAGCATGATCTTCTCGAGTTCGCTCTCGGCCATCTGGCCGTGGCCGACGCCGATGCGGGCGCGGGGCACGAGCTGCTGGATCATGGCGGCGATGGACCAGATCGTCTCCACGCGGTTGTGGAGGAAGTAGACCTGGCCGCCGCGCTCCAGCTCCTGCTCGACGGCGGAGCGCAGCAGCTTCTCGTGAAACGGCGCGACGACGGTCTGGATGGCGAGGCGGTCCTTGGGCGGCGTCTCGATGACCGACATGTCGCGCAGGCCGACCATGGACATGTGCAGCGTGCGAGGGATGGGCGTAGCGGTGAGGGTGAGCACGTCGACGCCTTTCTTGAGCTGCTTGAGACGCTCCTTGTGCTTGACGCCGAAGCGCTGCTCTTCGTCGATGACAAGCAGGCCGAGGTCGCGAAAGACCACGTCGGCGGAGAGCAGGCGGTGGGTTCCGATGACGATATCGACCTTGCCGTCGGCCAGCTCGGCGAGGATCTGCTTCGCTTCCTTGGGAGAGCGGAAGCGGCTGAGCATCTCGACCTTGACGGGAAACGGCGCGAAGCGCTGCTTGAAGGTCTCGAAATGCTGGAAGGCGAGAATGGTGGTGGGGGTGAGGACGGCGACCTGCTTGCCGTCGCCCAGGGCCTTGAAGGCGGCGCGCATGGCGACCTCGGTCTTACCAAAACCTACGTCGCCGCAGATGAGGCGGTCCATGGGGCCTTCCGACTCCATGTCGCGCTTGACGTCGCGCAGGGAGGTGAGCTGGTCTTCGGTCTCGGTGAACTCGAAGGCGTCCTCGAACTCGCGCTGCCAGTTGGAGTCGGCGGAGAAGCGGAAGCCGGAAGCGAGCTTGCGCTCGGCGTAGAGGCGGAGCAGCTCCCCGGCCATGTCGCGCATGCGGGCCTTGATACGCGACTTGGTGCGGGCCCAGGTGGCGCCGCCGAGGCGGTCGAGCTGGGGATGCACGCCCTCGGTGGCGCGGTACTTCTGCACCAGGTCGAGGCGCGAGAGCGGGACGTAGAGCTTGGCGTTGTCGGCGTACTCGAGCGTCATGAACTCTTCGCTCGAGCCGTCGGAGCCGAGCTGCGTCATGCCGGCGTAGCGGCCGATGCCGTGCTCGACGTGGACTACGAAATCGCCGGGCTTGAGGTCCTGGAAGTCGGAGAGGAAGGTTGAGAGGCGGGACTTGGAGGCCGAGGGGCGGGCGACGAATTCGGAGACCTCGAACAGATCGTCGGAGCCGTAGACGGCGAGGCGCGCGTCGGGGAAGCGGGCGCCGCGGCGGACCGCGCCCTGGACCAGCGTGACGCTCGAGATCTCGCCGGCCAGGTAGGCCTTCTCTTCGAGGTAGCGGGTGGCGGCGGAGGAGGGATCGCGGAGGCCCAACTGAAAGCCGACGCCGTACTCGTTGAAGATGTCGGCCAGGCGCTCGACCTCGCCGGCGGAGGCGGCGAAGAAGACGGCGCGCCAGCCTTCGGCGATCTCGGATTGCAGCTCGCGCATGCACTGGGGCATGTTGCCCTGGAAGCGGGTGGAGGGCTGCGTGGAGATGTGATGGTCCTGGGCGCCGGCTCCGAGGCCAAGCTCATCGAGGCTGACCTCGGCGAAGCGGGCGGTCTGGGCCTGAAACTCATCCAGGGACCAGTAGTAGGTGGAGAGCGGCGCCGCGTCTTCGCCCGAGCGCGCGGCCGCGGCTTCGA
The DNA here is from genome assembly GCA_035632135.1 of Bryobacterales bacterium. Taxonomy (GTDB): domain Bacteria; phylum Acidobacteriota; class Terriglobia; order Bryobacterales; family JACQDG01; genus DASQHK01. The sequence goes on along the minus strand of DASQHK010000339.1, from coordinate 3,618 downwards.
GCTGCTGCCAGAATTTGTCGGCGGCGGCCAGGACGCCGGAGCGCTCGTCGTAGACCAGGACGCCCTCGGGGAGCAGGTCGAGCAGAGAGCCGGAGAGAGCCCGCGACTCGGAAGTGGGGTGCTCGACGAGCGGGAGCAGCAGCACCTCATCCACTGTTAACACCGAGCGCTGCGACTCGATGTCGAAGCGGCGCAGCGACTCGATCTGGTCGCCGAAGAACTCGATGCGGGCGGGGCGCGGATTTTCGGGCGAGTAGGCGTCGAGGATGCCGCCGCGCACCGAATACTGGCCGACCATCTCGACCGGCTCGTGGCGCTCGTAGCCGATGCGCTCGAGTTCGGCGGCGACCAGATCGAGCGACATCTCTTCGCCGCGGCGCAGCGTGCAGGCGAGCGAGCGGTAAAACTCGGGCGCGTCGAGCCGCAGCAGGGCGCTCGCGATGGGGGTGAGGATCAGCGGCGGAGGAGCGGTCGCGATGCGCCACAGGCCGATGGCCCGCTTCTCGCTGATTTCGGGGTGCGGGGGAAGGCCGTCGTAGGGCAGCGTGTCCGGGGCCGGGAGGAGCAGTGGGGCAGCGTCACGCTCGGAAAAAAGCAGGCGGTAGAAAGTATCGACCGGCTCGGCCAGGGCCTCGGCCTGCTTATTGGAGTCAACCAGCAAAAGCAAAGGGCGGTTGAGGGACTGGCAGAGGAGGATGGCGACGAGCGCACGAGCGGTAGGGACCAATCCCGACAGTTGTAGTTTTTCATGTGATTCCTTCTGGGCCGCATAGCTGACGGCCTGAAAGGCCGGGTGGCGCTGCAGTTCGAGGAAGAGGTCGCGGACAAAAGGGAGGGTCAAGTTGGTAGTTCCAGCACGGTCTCAACTATATCAGTAGTAGAGAAATCGGGTTCCAGGGGCAGGGCCAGGACGGCGCCGCCGGCGGCCTCGACGATCTCGCGGCCGGCGATCCAGTGGGACCAGTCGGCGCCCTTCACCAGAACATCGGGCAGGAGAGCAGTCAGCAGCTCACAGGGGGTGTCTTCGTCGAAGAGGGTCACGGCGTCGACGGCGGCAAGCGAGGCGACGAGGGCGGCGCGGTCGTCCTCGGGCAAGATGGGGCGCTGGGGGCCCTTGAGGCGGCGGACGCTGGCATCACTGTTGATGGCGACCACGAGGCGGTCGCCCAGACCGCGGGCGCGCTCGAGCAGGCGGACGTGGCCGGGATGGAGCAGATCGTAGCAGCCGTTGGTGAAGACAACCTTTTGGCCGGCTTCGCGCCACTCGCGGCGTCGCGCGAGCAGCGCGGGGCGATCGAGGACGAGACCCACACGGCGATTTTAGCATCGACGGCTGAGGTCAGCGTTGGTCCGGCTGGCGGGCCCGAACGAGAGCCTTGAGATCGATGCTGGAGGGGCCGGCATCTGTGCCGGGGCGGGGAAGCGGGAGTGAGATGGCTACGTCGACCTTCTTACAAATCGTCGCGGTGCAGGCTTGCCCGGTGATGGCGATTTGGGCCGGGCCGGCACCCGAACGCCGGATCTTCGCCACGAACTGGGCTTGGCCTTCGAAGCCCCAACTGAACCACTGCAATTCCGGGTGGGAAAAGTCTTTGGGCGGGGATTGATACCAGGGGCCGGCCAGATCCAGTCCCTGGCTCAGCTTGATTTCGGTGGGAGCATCGATGCTTAGCGGCGGCCGGCCGTGGAGTTTCTCCTCAGCGCGCTGTTTGTTGTCCATGGCGAAGGTATGCCAGCCCGGCTGGAGCGCCGCGCGGACGACCAGAAACTCGCCGGCCAAGCGGGCCTGGTACGCAACGCACGGTTTGAAGTCGTATTGCACTTCGACCGGGGCCGTCCACTCGCCGCCGCGAGCCGCCGCAGTGGATAGGATCAGTAGGGTCAACGCGCCGAGGGCGGTCCGCTTGCTTAGCGTGCTCATTTGCGAAAGCTCATCCTCAGGGTCTTAAGCGGCATTTGCATTCGTTTGCCGTCGCGAATCAGGTCCAGCGTAACAGCTTCGCCGGCGGTCTTGCGAAGCTTGATGTAGAGTTCCGGCGTGTTGGCGATTTCGTCGCGCTCGACGCCGTCGACGCCGAAGACGATGTCGCCGACGCGCAGCTCGTGACTTTTCAGCAGCTCGGCGATCCTGTCGACGTACTTCACCTGCCCCGCAAATCCGTCGGGCTTGATCCCATACTCGCGTTTTTCCTGCTCCGTCAGGGGGCGGGATTCGAAATACACGCGCGGGTCGACGCTCGATTGCCGCCAGCCGATGTCGGTGACCCACCACAGCTTGGGCAGAGCGACGGAGAGATCGGCGGGCTTGCCGGCCCGCTCGACCGTGAGCCGGAGCTGGCCGGCGCGGCGACCGACTTTATCGTAGTAATACTGGAGGTCGCCGAAGGTCCACACGGGCGTGCCGTTTAGTGCCGTGATGCGGTCGCCGGGCTTCATGCCAGCGGCCCCGACGGCGCCCTGCGCCTCTTTCACCACCAGGCCTTTCGGTATGTCCAGATAAATGCCGATGGTCTTGATGTCCGGCGAGCGGTAGAGGTAAGTCATCTTGTCGAGCGTGCGGTCTTTTTCGCGCTGGAGATTCTGATAGTCGCCGATCAGGTGGCACTCGACGCAGGCGCCGCGCGCGATGGTCCGCTCGACGAGCAGCGGAATCTGGCGCGGATATAGCGGCTGGGGACGCCCGGCCTCAGGCAGCTTGCCTTGCTGCCAGCGGCGATGCAATTCCAGGCCCTGCTGGAGCGCGACTTCCAGGCTGCTCAGATTGAGGTAGGTGTCGTCGGAGACGGAGTCCCGGCCGCCGTAGCGCATGTAGATCTGCTCGTCCCCGTTGAGGATGAAGTAGTAGAGCGTATTGTTCCAATCGCGATCGAACAGGGCGATGTCGATGCCGTCCATCTTGGGAATGCGCGCGCACACGTACTGGCTGAGGAGCTTGCCGCGCGGGGAATCTTTGGGTGACAGCACAACCTGTGCGTCAAAAATGCGCCCGGCGATTCAAGCCTCGCAGCGAAACTCGAGGAAGATGGGCTTGTGGGTCTGCTTGGCCTCGCGAATGGCGTCGCTGTAGCTGCTGATCCAATCGATGCGGTCGTCCTGGGCGAGCGACTGGCCCGCCGCGGGCCACACTACGCATGCCAGCAAGGCGCAAAGAGCAAGATCCCGTTTTTGCATTCTCATGAGCCTTCAATCTGCGCTTGGATTCGATGAGCCTGCTTCCGATACAGGGCGGGAAAGGAAGCACCGGCCCCGCAGGCGTCCGCCAGCATCCGAAATTTGGCGGCAACTTTCATTTTACATGATAGCGGCGTCCCGGCTCCGGCGAGGGCGCCAAGCTGATAAGGCGAGCGCCACACGCGCTCCGGTTACCGCAGACACGGGGCGAGAAGGCGGGTCGCGAACCTCACGAGGTCCTAAAACGGCGCTATACTAAGGCTTTGGTGCGAGGGTGCGGGCATGAAACGCTACGGCAAGTTTATTGCGCTGATCGTGATCGTGCTGGCGACGCTGGTGTGGCTGGCGCTGGCGGGGATCAACGAGAGCAAGACGTATTACATCACCGTGTCCGAGCTGCAAGGGATGCATGACAAGGCGCAGAGCCAGCGCCTGCGAGTGGCGGGC
>DASQHK010000338.1:0-4174 GCA_035632135.1 Bryobacterales bacterium | reverse complement strand
GTTTCGGCCAAGCTGGCCGGAGTGCTGTTCGACAAAATCGACACGGTCATCCTTACCTCGGCCACGCTGGCGGTGGAGGGCAAGTTCGATTTCATTCGCAAGCGGCTGGGGATCGCCTCGGCGCGCGAGCTGGTGGTGCCGGGCCATTTTGATTACGGCAAGCAGGCGCTCCTCTACGTGCCGCGGGCGCTGCCTGATCCGCGCGCGCCGGGCTTCGTGCGGGCGGCCGCCGACGAAGTGACGCGCATTCTGAAGCACAGCCAGGGGCGCGCCTTCGTGCTGTTCACCAGCCTCCAGCAGATGCGCCAGATTCACGACCTGGTGTCGTTCGCCATCGAGTACCCCACGCTGCTGCAGGGAACGGCGCCGAAGAGCGCGCTGCTCGAGGAGTTTCGCGCCACGCCGCACTGCGTGCTATTCGCCACGGCGAGCTTCTGGCAGGGCGTGGACGTGCCGGGCGAGCAATTGAGCTGCGTCATCATCGACCGGCTGCCGTTTGCGGTGCCGAGCGACCCGGTGGTGGAGGCGCGCATCCAAAGTATCCGCGAAGACGGCGGCAATCCGTTTTACGAGTACCAGATTCCGGAGGCGGTCATCGCGCTCAAGCAGGGCTTCGGCCGGCTGATCCGCAATCGCAAGGACCGCGGCGTGCTGGTGCTGCTCGACAATCGCATTCTGCGCCAGCGTTACGGCCGGGTGTTTTTCGCCAGCCTGCCCGGCTACGCCTCGACCACCGACCTCGCGGAGGTGGAACGGTTCTTCGAGGTGTGAAGCGCGGCGGGCCGGGTTGGCCGGCGCGCGGCGCACTTGCGCTATCATGAAAAGTGCCTCCCGCGGACCGCGCAGCGGGGCGGAGAAATCCTCTCATGTTTGAAGTTTCTGTCGAAAAAAGCTTCGCCGCCGGCCATGCCCTGCGCGGCTACCGGGGCAAGTGCGAGAACGTGCACGGCCACAATTACAAAGTGCGCGTCACGCTCACAGGGGCGGAGCTGGATGCGACGGGCCTGCTCTGCGATTTCGTCGAGGTGAAACGCAGGATGGAGACGATCATCGAGCGGCTCGATCACCAGTTCCTCAACGATCTCGCCCCGTTCGACAAGCTCAACCCGTCGGCCGAAAACCTGGCCCGCTACTTCTACCAGGAGCTGCAGCGCGGCTTCGTGGAACACTCCGGGGCAGTGCCGGTGCGCGTGGGCCAGGTTCAGGTGTGGGAAACCGACACTACCACTGCTACCTACCGGGAGTAACGTGCAGGTCTCCGAGATTTTCCACTCCATTCAGGGCGAGTCCACCTACGCCGGCCTGCCGTGCACTTTCGTGCGGCTCACGGGATGCAACCTGCGGTGCACCTGGTGCGACACCGAATACGCTTTTTACGGCGGTGAGAAAATGAGCGTCGACGAGGTGCTGGGGAAGGTGCGGGCCTTTCCAGGGAAGCTGATCGAGATCACCGGCGGCGAGCCGCTGCTGCAGAAGGAAGTTTATCCGCTGATGGAGCGGCTGCTGGCCGAGGGCTACCGGGTGATGCTTGAAACGAGCGGGGAGCGGCCCATCGCCCAAGTGCCGCGCGAGGTGGTAAAAATCGTCGATGTGAAATGCCCCGACTCAGGCGAAGGCGGCACGTTCGACCTCGCCAATCTCGAAGCGATGGCGCCGCACGATCAGGTGAAGTTCGTGATCGCCTCGCGCGGTGATTACGAGTTTGCGCGCGACTTCACGCACCAGCACGACCTCATACGCCGCTTCGCCGCCGTGCTGTTCTCGCCCGTCTGGGGGCAGATGGACCTGCAACAGATGGCCGCATGGATTCTCGCCGACGAGCTGGACGTGCGCTTCGGTTACCAGTTACACAAACTGATCTGGGGCGCGGAGGCGCGGGGAGTATAAAGAACCGCGCCCGGCCGAGGCAAGCCATTTCAGTGGCTGCCCCGGACGGTAGCGGCGCTACTGGAGAGGACCTCCGCGCAGGCGCTGCCCGAACAGATCGTGCAGTTTGTTCGCTTTCTCACGCTGCGCCGGCGTCAGGATGTTGTAGATCTCGCCGAACGTCTGCGCGTGCGCCAGGGCGAGCTGCGAGGCCGCCTGGCCCACCTGATCGGCGAGTGGCTTCAGCGTCGCCTGATCAGTCTTGCCATTCTCCGCTGCCTGCAGCAATGCCTGGCGGGCCTGCCGCGCCTGTTGCATCACGGACCGGTTGTCCTGCATGCTCTGTTGCAGGATGGAGCGGATCTGGCTGACCTGGCTGTCGGAGAGATCGAGCACGATCTGCGCATGTTGCAGCATCCGGTCGGGTCCGCGCATGCCTGCATGCGGCGTCTGCGGCGCGGCCTGCGCAAAGGCGGCTCTCCCCGCCAGGGCGACGCCTGTGACCGACGCCGGACTCATCAAAGCGAGCGCCGTCAGAACAGCGCCGAAACTCTTTTCACAAAACATATTGGTTGCCTCCTGTTACTAATAAACCCAACTTGTTTGAAGTTCGTTTCTCGATGCTGTAAAGTTTTGTAAACACTTCGAGCGCGGCGAGCGGCTCGTGTTAGAAGGGAAACAGGGGAACCGGCGGTGCCGAAGATTCTGCTGGTGGATGACGACACGGAGCTGTGCGGGCTGCTCGACCAATACCTGCGGGGGCAGGGCTTCGAGGTGCAGGCGGCGCACACCGGGCCGGCGGGCCTGGAGGCGGCGCTCGCGCCCGGCATCGACCTGGTGGTGCTCGACGTGATGCTCCCCGGCCTGGACGGCCTCGAGGTGCTGCGGCGGCTGCGCGCGCAATCGCACGTTCCGGTGCTGATGCTGACCGCGCGCGGCGAGGAGGTGGACCGCATCGTGGGCCTGGAGATCGGCGCGGACGACTATCTGCCCAAGCCGTTCAACCCGCGGGAGCTGGTGGCGCGGATCCGCGCCATTCTGCGCCGTGGCGAAGTGGCCGCGACGCCGCGGCCCCGGCTTCGCATCCACGGCGTGGAGCTGGACCCCGGCGCCCGCACCGTCACCCGCGATGGCGTGCCCGTCGAGCTTACTACCTTGGAGTTCGACATACTGGAGCAGTTGATGCGCTCGGCCGGCCGCGTGCTCTCCCGCGACCAGATCATGGACGCGCTTTACGAGCGCCCGGCCACGCCCTTCGACCGCTCCATCGACATGCACATCAGCCACTTGCGCCGCAAGCTCGACGCCGCCGGCTCGGGCGACCGCCAGCTCATCAAGACCATCCGCAGCGTCGGTTACGTCTTCACGCGCGAGGCCGGGGAATGAAGTCGCTGTTCGCGCGGATTCTCGTGTGGTTTCTGGCCACGGCGGCGGTGGCCGTGGTCGGCTTCGTGATTGTTTCGGCGATCGTGGCTTCGGCCGGCGGGCGCGCCCACGCGCCGGTGCTGCGGCCGCTGCGTTTTCTGGGCGGCGAGGCGGTCCACGCTTACGAAGAGGGCGGCAGCGTCGCGCTCGCCGACGCGCTTGCCCGTATCGATACGGCCTACGACTTTGAGGGCCGGCTCACCGACTCCGACGGCCGCTCGCTCAGCGGGACCGGGGAGGACTACTCGCTGCTCGTCGGGCGCGCCAGGAGCAGGCGCGTGTTTGCCGATACCGCCCGCGGCCTGCTGGTGTTTTCCGTTCCCATCCAGGGCCGCCGCGGCTCCTACTGGTTTTTTCTGGAGGCGCCGATCGAGCGCTTCGGCTTCTGGTTTCGCGTCCGCCAAACGGTCACGCTGCCGCACTTGTGGGTGCTCGCCTGCGTCATTCTGCTCAGCTACGCGCTGGCGCGGCACCTCACCAAGCCGGTGCTCAAGCTGCGGGCCGCCGCCGAGCGGCTCGGCCAGGGCGATTTCAGCGCGCGCGTCCGCTCCACCCGCCAGGACGAGCTGGGCGAGCTGGCGCGCACCTTCGACGGCATGGCCGAGCGCATCGAGCACGCCGTCACGGCGCAGCGCCAGTTGTTGCAGGACGTTTCGCACGAGCTGCGCTCGCCGCTGAGCCGGCTGGGCGTGGCGGTGGAGCTGGCGCGATCGAGCCCCAATCCCTCCGAGGCGCTCGATCGCGTGAACCGCGAGGCCGAGCGGCTCAACGACCTGGTGACCGAGCTGCTGTCGATGACCCGCGAGGAGCCGCGGCTCTCGCCGGTGAATCTCGCCGCGCTGCTGGCGGAGGTGGTGGATGAAGCGCAGATCGAGGCCGGGGC
>DASQHK010000337.1:0-2946 GCA_035632135.1 Bryobacterales bacterium | reverse complement strand
TCGATTCTGGGCGAATTCCAGAAGGGGTACAATTTCAAGGGCAGGCTCTTGCGGCCAGCCATGGTAAAGGTCGCGGTCAGGCCGCCTGACGTCTGAGCCATGCCAGTGACCAAACGGGATTACTACGAGGTGCTGGGGGTCGGTCGCAACGCCGACGACCAGCAGATCAAGAGCGCTTACCGCAAGCTCGCGCGCGAGTATCACCCGGATGTGAACCCCGGCAACCAGCAAGCAGCCGAAGAGAGATTCAAGGAAGCGGCGGAAGCTTACAGCGTCTTGAGCGATCCGCAGAAGCGCGCCGCCTACGACCGCTTCGGGCATCAGGGCGTGCAGGGCGCCGTCGGATTCGATCCTTCGACCATCGACCTGAACGATATTCTGGGCGATTTCTTCGGCTTGGGCGACCTGTTCGGGACCGGGGGCGGCCACCGCCGCAACCGCGTCCAGCGCGGCGACGACGTCCGCTATGACCTCGAGATCGGCTTCGAAGAGGCCGTCTTCGGCATGACGGCCGAGATCCAGGTTCCGCGCTCGGAGCCCTGCGACCGCTGCAACGGAAAAGGCGCCGAGCCGGGCACCGGCGTGACCGCCTGCCCAGCCTGTCACGGCCGAGGCGAGATCCTCTATCAGCAGAGCTTCCTCTCGGTGCGGCGCACCTGCGGGCATTGCGGCGGAAGCGGGCAAGTCATTCGCACGCCCTGCACCAAGTGCCGCGGCCAGGGCTTCCGGCAGGCCGAGCGCAAACTCAAGGTCAATATCCCGGCAGGCGTGGACAACGGCATGCGCCTCCGCCTGGCCCATGAAGGCGAGCCCGGCGCGAACGGCGGGCCTCCCGGCGATCTCTACGTTGTGCTCAAAGTGAAAGAGCACCTGTTTTTCGAGCGGCACGATCACGACCTGCATTGCACCATCCCCGTCAACGTGGCGCAGGCGGCTTTGGGCGCGGAGATCGAGGTCCCGACGCTCGAAGGCTCCTACAAGCTCAAGATCCCGGAAGGCGTCCAGAGCGGCGCCGAGCTTCGCATCCGCCACAAGGGCGTAGCGCAGGTGAATGGCCATGCCCGCGGCGACATCGTGGTGCATGTCGAAGTCAAAACGCCCACGCGGCTCACCCGCGACCAGAAGAAACTCTTCGAGCAGCTTCGCGAGACCCTGCCCGCCGACAATCAGCCCGCCGAAAAGGGCATCTTCGAAAAAGTCAAAGATTACTTCGTGTAAGATCCGGCGCCGGCCCGGCCAGCCGCCTCACGGCATTCTTGCGTCTCAAAGGGCTTGACAAGAAATGAATGATGTGTCATTCTTTTCTTGAGATGGCTTACCGGACCACCCCCAAAATGATGGAGCGCAAAGAGGTGCGGCGCGAGAAGCTGCTCGCCACCGCCATCCGCCTCTTCGGCCGCCAGGGGTATCACGCCACCACCGTCCCGGCGATCGTGGCGCGGGCCGGCAGCTCGATTGGCGGCTTCTATTTGTACTTCCGCAACAAAGAGGACGTATTTGCGGCGGCTCTCGAAGCTGTCGGCGAGAGCATTGCGACGGCTCTCAATGACGCCATTCGCGCCGCCGGTCCCGAGGTACTGGACCAGATGAAAGCCGCCATCCAGGCGCTGGTCCGGTTTCTGGTGGAGCATCCCCGCGAGGCGCGGATCCTGATCGTCGAGTCTTCCGGCCTGGGTAAGCGCCTGGAAACGGCCCGGCGCCGGGTGATCTCGAGCCACACCCGAAGTGTGGCGCAGGCGCTCGGCGCATTGGCGGAACGCCTGCCGCCCATGGAAACAGCCGTGGTCGCAAATTGCTGGGTGGGCGCGGTTTATGAAGCGGTCTTTCAGTGGCTGGTCGAGGCGCCGCGCAAGCGTATTCCGGCAGAGCGGCTGGCAAGTGCCATCACAAGTTTCAACTTGCGTGGCATCGGCGCACCCGCACACATGCTGGATTGAAAAATCCGGCAGGAGGTGGAACCATGTCGAGTCTCGTGGCTGACATACGCTACGCGCTGCGAGTCCTTTCCAGGAATCGCACCTTCACGATGGTGGCGGTGGCGACTCTGGCGCTGGGCATCGGCGCCAACACCGCCATTTTCAGCATGGCAAATGCGATCCTGTATCATCCGTTTCCGTTCCCGGATCTCGACCGCATGGTGGCGCTCGGGGAAACGATTCCCAAAGTCACTTCGGAGCAGTACGCCGTTTCCCCCGGCAACTATTTCGACTGGGTGGACCGCAATCACTCGTTCAGCCAGATGGCGGCTTACCGGGCGTGGGACGCCATGTTGACTGGCCCGCAGGGCCCGCAAGCGGTGCACGCCTCCCTGGTTTCGCCGAATTTTTTTTCTCTCCTGCGACTCGCACCAGCCATGGGGCGCGTGTTCGTGGAACAGGGCCGCGAGAACGACCGCAACCAGATCGTGGTGAGCTACGGATTCTGGCAGCAGCGGCTGGGCGCGGCGCGCGACGTTCTGGGAAGGGTCGTGGTGTTGAACGGCCTCGGTTACACGGTCATCGCCGTGATGCCCAAGGAATTTGATTTCCCCATGTACACCGAGATCTGGGCGCCGTGGATCACTACGCCCGAGCAGGCGCGGAGCGAGAGAGCCAGGCGTGAACTCGGCGTAGTGGCCCGGCTCAGACCCGGCGTTTCTCCGGCGCGGGCGCAGGCGGATATGAACGGTCTCGGCGAGCGCCTGGCGCGCGAATACCCGCTCGCCAATGCCGGCCGGGGCATTTCGGTCAAACTGCTGCGCGACTCTGTGGACGAATATGCCGGCCGTTTCATGGCAGTGGTCACGGGCGCGGTCGCCTTCCTGCTGGTGCTGGTGTGCGCGAACGTCGCCAACCTGCAATTAGCCCGTGGCGCCGGGCGGCGGAAAGAGATGGCCCTGCGGATTGCCCTGGGCGCCGGCCGCGCGCGAATCGCGCGGCAGCTCTTCACCGAAGGGCTTCTGCTGTC
>DASQHK010000336.1:0-2283 GCA_035632135.1 Bryobacterales bacterium | reverse complement strand
TCCAGGTTTACCGCCGGCTGGCGAGGTTCGACCGAGCCGCCAATGTCGAATTGACCATGGCTTTCGATTCCACAGGTGCGGTCGCACGGTTCAACATCCGTCCCGTTGACCTACAGTGAACCATCTCACTCGGTCGCCGTACCACTCCACTTCGGGAGTCCCACAATGGCCCGTCTAAATCGAATTTGAGTCTCACCTTCCTAACCAGATCGAGAGCCACTGTTATCTTCATTTACGCAGGTTCGGGCAATAGGTCACCGTGCCCTCGACGACTGCTCGCCGTCAATCTATTCGAAGCCCGTTATGTGGACCGCGATCTCCAAATGAGCAACGCAGCCAGCACGCGCTGCCCGAGATGCTGGAGCGTCGGCAGCAGTCACTCGCTCCGTAAAACCTGCATCGGGTCCACAGACGCAGCCCGTGCGGCCGGTACGCAGGCTGCCGCCATTCCGGTGATCACGATGATTCCGCACGCGACCGCCAGAACAATTGGAGTTCCTGGTCGAGCACCGTACACTATGCTCTCAAGCACGTGCTTGGCGCCGCCCGCGACGACTAATCCCAGGGCCAGGCCTGCCACCAATAACTGCATCGCTTCCCGCAACACGAGGCCGAGCACATCTCTATTCCCCGCGCCGAGCGCCATTCGCACTCCAATCTCACGCTGGCGCCGGGCAACCGCGTACGACAGCACGCCATAGAGTCCCACCACAGTCAGCAGGACGCTCGAAGGCGTTGACGTCGTCTTCCACACTGCTGCCTATTTTCGGGAATACTATGCTCCCGGTGATCATTCACGGGTAATCGAGCGCATCAACGTCGACGCGACCATGGAGCTCGCACGCGCCGCCCACTCCCGCAAGGTCGAGAAGATGGTCGATACCAGTTCCTCCGGTATCATCGGCCTGGAGCCCGACGGATCTCCCGGCAACGAACAGACGCCTCCTTCGCCGCTCACGGAAACCAACCTGTACTTCAGAAGCAAACGCAAAGTGGCGCCGCTATTGCGGCAGTTCTCGCGCGAAAAGGGCTTCTTCGTCGCTTCTGTGTTGCCGGCCTGGATGTGGGGACCGCACGACGCCGGTCCGACCGCAAGCGGTCAACTAACGCTTGATGCTGTTCGGCACCTTCTGCCGCCGGTGATCCCTCCGGGCGGAACCTCGGTGGTTGATGCACGCGACGTTGCCGCCGGCATGCTCCGCATTGCCGAGATGGGCCGCTCAGGCGAGCGCTACATCCTGAGCGGACCATTCGCTGAACTCGGTGAGATCATCACGCGCCTGGCCGTCCTCTCGCGGGGAAAGCCGCCCAAAGTGCGCCTCCCATTCGCCGGCGCGATGGCGCTCGCCGCATTTGCCGAAACGTGGTCGCGCTTGACCCACAAACCGACGCCCCTGTCTATCGAAGGAATCCGCCTCATGAATGCTCGGCTTGCCGTCACTGCGGCCAAGGCGCAGCGGGAACTGGACGTCACGTTCCGGCCATTTGAAGATACGCTCGCCGATTGCGTGGCTTGGGCTAAAGCGCGATCAGCGAAGGCGGCCGACGCGGCCGCGTAGTCCCGGACGTCGTGCGTAAACGCCGCAATGAGTGAACGTGGCTTCCAGTAATGCATGTAGAAGGCGAAGCGCAGTGAGCCACGGCTCTTCACGCAGTTGATCTTTCGCGCCAGTAGTCCGCGCGGTGGCGCCCAACCCGGATGCGGCTCGTTTTCCGCCGCAGGTTCAAGTGGTGCGCGATCCGCGAGCGGAGGTCCGCGCCTGTAGAGTCGAGGAAGGGCGCGGGATCGGAACCGACTGGTAGCCGACGCGTTTCCCTTCCCCGCTCATCAAACCGGACGTGCCCGTTTCGAGCATCCGGCTTTCCGACAGACTTCACCAACGAGCTCACGGAAGCGGTCCCAGATGTACATCACGGAGCCGAAGCACCCCCAACTTCCCGAACACGATCGCGCCCGAGAAACTGATGGCGCCCCGCGACGACACCTTGTGGCGGTGCCTCAGGAAATTCCTTACTCGCTCGTGGACGTAGTGATCGACCGCGCGATAGGCCATCAGCCGCGTCCCGTAACCAAAGTAATTCGACCACCCTCGCAAAATACGATTCAGGCGATCGCGCACGTCGGTCCACGGTGCCACGTTTTGGCATACCAGCAGGTCTCCCACTTTCTGCCGCAGCCGGGAAACGCTCTTCTTCGACGGACTCGCCCCCAGATACACATGACCATCCTTCCGAAGACGATGCGGCCCGAACGTATATCCCAGAAAGTCAAAACGCTCTCTC
>DASQHK010000335.1:0-19330 GCA_035632135.1 Bryobacterales bacterium | reverse complement strand
TACACCATCCGAAACCCTGACCTGAAGCCGCCGCGCTATCAGAACTGGAGCCTTGGCCTGGAACAGCGCTTGCCCCACGGCCTCTTTCTGCGCGGCAACTTTCTTCGCAAGCGCGGCCACGACGGCTTCACTTACGTGAACACCCTGACCGCGAACAATCCGCCCCCTCCGGACCTCGTGGCCCTTTATCACACCACGAGCTTCGACGGCATTTTCAACCTGGTGAACCTGCGCCGCGACGTTTACGATTCGGGTGAGATCACCGTCCACCAATCGCTCGGCGAGCAGTATGAATGGATGGCCAGCTACACGCGGTCGCGCGCCCTTTCGAACGCCGTGGTTACCTTCAGCATCGACCAGCCGCTGTCGGTGGTGAACAACGTGGGTCCTATGCCCTGGGATGCGCCCAACCGTCTCGTGAGCTGGGGCTATCTCCCGACGCCGCGCAAGAATTGGGCGCTCGCCTACCTGCTTGACGCGCGCACCGGGTTTCCCTACTCGGTTCAGAACGAAGATGGCGGCATCGTGGGCGCCGTAAACGCTCACCGCTACCCGAACTACTTCAGCCTGAACCTGCACCTGGAGCGGCGCTTTCGCCTGCGCGGTTACCGCCTGGCCCTGCGGGGCGGCTTCAACAACATCACCAACCACCAGAACCCCACCGTCGTAAACAACACCATCGGCTCGCCGATCTTTCTGCATTACTTCGGCAGCGAAGGCCGCCATTTCGTGTTCCGCATCCGCTGGCTGGGAAAAGAGGAAACTGGCCAGTCCAAGTGACTGGACAGATGAACTGGCCAGTGCTAGTCTGAAAGGGATGCAGACCATCAACGCCACCAAATTCAAGGAACAGTGCCTGTCGCTACTGGACCACCTCAGCGCCGAAGGAATCGTCATCACCAAGCGGGGTAAGCCGCTCGCCAGGCTGATTCCGCTCGAATCAGATTGCGCCGGCCTCATCGGCAGCATGAAGGGCAAGCTGGTTATCAAGGGCAGCGTTCTGTCAACAGGTGTGCGCTGGAATGCTGAATCTTGACACCCCCGTTTTCCTGTACGCTCTGTCGGGAGACGTGACGGTTCGAGAGCGCCGCCTTCTGGGAGCGAACCAGTGGAGCCTTTCGGCCATTGTCCTGTGGGAACTGGCAAAGCTCTCGCAGTTAGGGCGAATCGACTTCGACCTCGATTCGCCGGAGTTGAGTCTGGCGCTGTCGAAGGTTCACATCTGGCCCCTGGATTTGGCGGTGTGCCGCGAGATCCGAACGCTGGACTTCAAGAGCGACCCCGCTGACGAGATCATCGCCGCAACCAGCATCGTCCACAGAGTCCCGTTGCTCACTCGGGATCGAACGATTCGAGCCTCAAAGCGAACGCCGCTCGCCTGAGGCGTTGTAGTTGCCCTGCGGTCAATGGGTTACGCCGACTACCTCAAGTATTTCTCAATAGGCGGCCGCAGCAGCCTCTGCACCTCCGGCTTGGCCAGATCGGCGGCGGTGACCACGGTCGCATCGCAGTCGATCCGCTTGGAGGGCCTCCGGCCGTTCAATTTTTCGACCAGCGTTCGCACGGCTTCGTGGCCGATCTGGAACGGGTCCTGGACGACCAAGGCGTTGATCACGCCGGACCTGAGATCTTCGATCAGGCTGTCGCTTGAATCAAAACCGACGAATTTGATTTTGCCCGCCAGGCTGCGCGACTTGATCGCCTGCGAGGCGCCCACCGTGCTGGGCTCGGCCGAAGCAAAAATGGCGTCGAGGTCCGGATGGGCGGTGAACATATCTTCGGCGGCGGCCATGGCGCGCGCGCGGTCGGACATGCCGAATTGCCGGGCGACGATGGTGATGCCGGGGAACTCTTTGGCCATCACGGCGTCAAAAGCTTTTTCGCGCTCCATGGTCGACCCCGAGCCCGGCACGTGCATGAGCATGGCGACCTTGCCCTTGCCGCCAAGCATTCCCGCCAGCGTCCGCGCCGCCAGCTCGCCGGCGGCGTAGTTGTTTGTGGCGACGTAGGAAGTGTAGTTGGCGGAGTGGAGGCTCGAATCGTAGATGGTGACCGGGATGCCTTGGGCCATGGCGCGATCCGTAACCTGCACCAGGGCGTCTTGGTCGGCGGGTGAGATGGCCAGCGCGTCGACTCGGCGGGCGATCATGGCGTCGATGATCTCAATCTGGCGGCTGTATTCGGTCTCCTGCGACGGGCCGTTCCACTGGATGTCCACGCCGTATTCCTGGCCGGCGGCCGCCGCCCCGGCGTGAATCGATTGCCAGAACAAGTGGTTGAGGCCCTTGGGAACCACGCCGATGACCTTCTTGTGGGAGCGGGCGCAAGCGGGCAGCAGCGCCGCGAGCAGCGCCACCAGCGCGACCGTTTTACACCGCATCGGAGAGAGAGGTAAAGCGGAAGGACCTGACCTTGACCGCCGGGAGCATCAGCGGCAGGCTGCCGTCGCCGTAATTGATGCCCTCGCTCGAAAACACGCGCTGCGGCGTGCCCAGCGCTTCGACCTCGCCGAGAATGCGGACCAGGCTCTCGTTGAAGCGGAAGTTCTTGATGGGGTGCGCGATCTTCCCGTTCTCAATATAGAACGAGCCGTCGCGCGTCAGCCCCGTGACCAGGCCCTGCTGCGGATCGACGGGGCGGACGTACCACAGGCGCGTGAGCAGAATGCCACGCTCGGTCGAGGCGATCATTTCCGCCACCGGCTTCCCTTCCCCCTCCATGACGAGATTGACGAAGAACGGTCCCGGCTGGCGGCCCTTTTGCTTTGCCCAATAGCGGGTGTTAGTGAGGTTCTCGAGCACGCCGTTGCGAGCCAGGTACGCTTTCGCAGTCGGATAGCCTTCGGCGCTGAAGCTCGCCGCTGGAACGACCGGGTGCTGCGGATCGGTTGCGATCGTCACGCGCGGGTCGAAGAGGCGCTCGCCGATGCGGGTCTTGCCGCCCGGCGCTGCAAACACGCTGCGGCCTTCGTCGGCGGGACGGGCGTTGAGCGCGTAGATCAGGCTGGGCGAGAGATCGGCCACGGCCTGGGGCTCCAGAATGGTGGCGTAAGCTCCGGGCGGAAGTTCGCGGGCGCCTCGCGAGTCGAGAGCTTTCTTGACGGCGATGGCCGCGGCCTCTTTGCAATCAATACTCTTGATACCCACGGAGCTGACCGCGGCGTAGCCCGAGCCCGCGCCGTCCCCGGTGCGGGCGGTGATGGAAAACGAGACGCTGGTGCTGGGGAAGTAAGCGAAGAGGCCGGCCGAGTTGGCCAGCGCCTCGACCAGGCCGGAGTTGCGGAAAATGCCTGCGCTGGTCAGGCCCTTGCCCTTCGCGTAAGCGATCGCATCGCCGGCGGACCGGGCGCGCTCGGCCGGCGAAAGCTCGGCCGTGGAGCGATCGTAGGCGTTCACCTCGAGGTACTTTTGCGGGCCCAGCAGCGGCATATACTCGGGGTCCTCGGGGGAAAGCGCGGCCAGCGCTTCCGCCTCGGCGACCAGCTTGCGCAGCGCCTCTTCCCATCCGCTGCCCGGCGCGACGCTGCGCGTGGCGGACGCCGAAGCCTTGCGCTTGCCCTTCCAGGCGGTGACGCCGATGGTGGTTTCCTCCGCCACGCCGCTGGTGGAGGCGGCGTTGCGCGCGAAGCGCAGGTGCGCGCGGCGGCCTGCCAGCAGCTCCACCTCCACCTCCGGAACGGTGGCAAATGAGAGGATTTTTCGGGTGAGCGCGCGCGCCTCGTCGCGACCCATCATGCGCGTGCCCTCCCGGTATTGATGACGGTCACCTGGCGAAAGCGCGCCGGCGGGCAGCCGTGGCTCACCGCATTCGACTGGCCCGGCTCGCCCTTGGCGTCGTTGAACACACCGGGAAGCAGGTATTCCGGCTTGCCCGCCACGCCATCGCAGGAGTTCCAGAAATCGGGCGTGCGCGCCTGGTAGGCCAGGTCGCGCAGCATCTGGCCCTTCTTGCCGTTCTTGATCTCCCAGAAAACCTGCCCGCCGAACTGCATGTTGTAGCGCTGCTGATCGATCGAGAAGCTGCCCGCGCCGACAATGAGAATGCCGTCTGGAATGCCGGCCAGCAGCTCGTCCTGCGTGAGCTTGCTGTCGAGCGGATCGAGCGAGACGTTGGGCATGCGCTGGAACACCACGCTCGACCAACTGTCGCCGTGGGCGCAGCCGCGCGACCTTCCGCCGGGCAGCTTTCCCGGCAGCCAGGCCACCTGCTCGCGGGTGGTCTGGTAGTCGAGGAAGATGCCGTCGCGAATCAGGTACCAGCGCTCGGCCGGGACGCCGTCGTCGTCGTAGCCCACAGTGGAAAGGCCGTAGGGCTGCGTGCGGTCGGCGACCATGTTGATCCACTTCGAGCCGTAGCGGAACTTGCCGAGCTTGTCGGGCGTCAGGAAGCTGGTGCCGGCGAAGTTGGCTTCGTACCCGAGGGCGCGATCCAGCTCGGTGGGGTGGCCGCAACTTTCGTGGATGGTCAGGAAAAGATGCGTGGGGTGCAGGAGCAGATCGTATTTGCCCGGCGCGACGGGCTTGGCATGCAGCTTCTGGACGGCTTCTTCGGCGGCCTGCTCCGCTTCTTTGAGGTGCGGAAATTCCTCGATCCACTCCCACCCGCGTTGCGCCGGATAGGCGAGCGAGCTACGGGAGGCGAAGCCGCCCCCGGCGGTATCGACAGCCGTGACCGTAAACGTGCAGTCGGAGCGGATGATGCTCTGCTGGAGCACGGCGCCTTCGGTGGAGGCGAAAAACTTGTCTTCGCCGGCGAAAAACATGGCGCTGTTGATGAAGCGCGCGCCCTTGACCTGGAGGGCCGTCTCGTTGATGCGCAGCAGCAGGTCGATTTTTCGCTCCAGTGGAATTTGGAAGGGATCAATCTTGTACGCCGACTTCCAGTGATCGCGGTGGGGTTTCTCGGGCGCCAGGCGGACCGGCTGCGCCTGGAGCGCGGCGTTAGCTTCCGCGATCTCAGCAGCCTGGCGAACGACTTCCGCGAGGGTCTTCTCGCTGAAGTCGGGCGAGGCGGCGAAGCCCCAGCTTCCGCTTTTTAGTGCTCGGACGCCGTAGCCGTAGCTGGCGCTCGAATCGATGCTGCGAACCTGCCGCTCGCGCGTCAAGAGGCTCTGCTGCCGGTAGCGGTTGATGCGAATGTCGGCATAAGACACACCGGCTTTTTTCGCCAGACTCAGGGCCATGTCGGCGAATTTCGGGCGGTCGGGCTCCGCCGCCGGCGCGCGCGGCGCCGCGGCGGCCGCAGCCGCTGCCGCCAGAAAATCTCTTCGCCTGAGCATGACGCCTCTACTGTAGCAAACCGCCTTCACGGCGGGGCCGGCCCGTCGCGCGCGCCGGCCCTCTGCAGAAAACGTCGCGCTGGACGCGTGCGGCCCGAGCGGCCAGGCAAGAAAATCCTGTGGCGAGAAAACCCGGCTGCAACCGCGGTGTGGCGGGTTTATACTGTGGAGATCCGGAACGTCAATTGGAGATGCTGCCGGAACGCTTGGCTCCGCGAACAGCCACAATACTGGCTTTCCAAGCAGCCGCGTTCCGGACGAAAGGGAGGTTTCATGTGCCACAAACGGGGAATCCTGTTGGCCATCCTTCTGGCGCTCGCATTCTCAGGTATGGCGCGCGCGCAGGGGTTCGCCACCTTGCAGGGGACGGTGAGCGACCCATCGGGCGCCGTCATCCCCTCCGCTAAGGTAACCGCCAGGCAAGTGGATACGGGCATCTCGCGGTCGGTCCAAACCGATTCGCAGGGCAGCTATCTGATCCCGGCGCTCCATCCCGCCGGCTACACATTGACCGTGGAAGCCAAGGGCTTCCGAGGGTTCACGCGTGCGGGCATCACCTTGCTGGCGGATCAAAGCGCCACCGTGAATGTGCGTATGGAATTGGGCGAGGCGGCTGAGACCGTCACGGTTGAAGCGGCCGCCACGCTGGTAGACACCACCACCGGCACGCAGAAGCAGGTGATCAATCAGACCCAGATGGTCGAACTGCCGCTGAACGGCAGAAACGCGGCGGAGTTGTCGTATCTCGTGGCGGGCGCGTCTCCTTCGCCCAACGGCGGAGCCCTCCAGGGCGTCTCCAAACAGTTTCCCAGTGAGATCGTCGTCTCCACCAACGGCGTGCAGCAGGATCAGGTCAGCTATCAACTGGATGGCGGCACCTACAACGACGAGTTCTTCTCCACCAATCTTCCCTTCCCTTTTCCCGACGCTCTCCAGGAATTCAGCGTGCAAACGAGCAACTATGGAGCGCAGTACGGGAACAACGCGGGCGGCGTGGTCAATATCATCACCAAGTCGGGGACCAACCAGGTGCACGGGGACCTGTTTGAGTTCAACCGGAACGCCGTCTTCAATGCGCGCAACTTCTTCGCTGCCCGGCGAGACCAGCTCAAGCGCAACCAGTTCGGCTTCACCCTCGGGGGCCCCGTTGTCATTCCCAGACTATATAACGGCAAGGACCGGACTTTTTGGTTCTTTGGCTATCAGGGGACCCGTCTGCGGAACATCAACAGCGCGCAGAGCGCTTTCGTGCCCACTGAGGCTGAGCAGAATGGAGACTTTTCCGCTTTCCTCGATGCCGCCAATCCCAACAACCCGTTGCGCAAGACGGCGCAGATCGCCGACCCGCTGACCGGCCAGCCCTTTCCCGACAACCGCCTCCCGGTTTCGCGTTTCGATCCCGCTGCTCTGGGCGTTGAGAAATATCTGCCGAAGCCCGGGGGCACCGGATTGGTGTTCTATCAGGACCCGGTTCGTCAGAACCTGAACGAAACGGTTGAACGGTTCGACCATGCATTCAGTTCGGCTGACCAGCTCACCTTCCGCGGCACCTGGAACAATTTCGATGTCGGCTCGGTCTTCGATCCATCCAACCTGGTAAGCCTGCAAGGCTTCTCGGCGCTGACTTCGCAAAACTACATCATTCACGAAACTCACATTTTCCGGCCGGACCTCATCAATGAAGCCCGGTTCACCTACTGGAGACTCAAGTCTTCGCGCGGCCCTGCGCCCGGCGCCCCGGGGATGCGCGATCTCGGCGTGCAGAACATCTTCCAGCCCGCTGCCAAGGCCATCGAGAGCATCTCGGTCTCCGGCTTTTTCGGGATCGGTGAAGTACCGCTGGCGGCCTTCGTGCGGCAGGGATTTGCCGGGGCCGACGATTTGAGCTGGATTCGCGGCCGGCACAATCTGCAGTTCGGCTTCAGCGCCGAACAGAGCCGCTTCGATCTGGTCAATAATTTCGGCCAGGACGGCTTCTTCACCTTTACGTCCGATGTGACCAACCTCGCCTTGGCCAGTTTTCTGCTGGGCAACCTGCGCCAGTTTCAGCAGTCCGCGGGCCAGCCGGAAAACATTCGCGACACCCTGCTTGGCTTTTACGCCCAGGACTCCTTCCGTGTGTCCAAACGGCTGACCTTGAACTACGGCCTTCGTTATGAGCCGGGTATCCCGTGGGATGAGATTCGCGGCCGCATCAATTATTTCAAGCCGAGCAACTTTTACGCCGGTGTCCACTCCACGGTTTTCACCAATGCGCCAACGGGCCTGTTGTTTCGCGGAGATCCCGGTGTTCCGCCCAGGATCGGGCTGGAAAATGATCTGACCAACTTCATGCCACGGTTCGGATTCGCGTATGACGTGTTTGGCGATGGCAGGACCTCGCTCCGCGGCGGCGCCGGAATCTTTTACGATACGCGCCTGGGAGGCGACCTGTTGAATACCGTCGCGGGCGCCGTGGTTCCGTTTACTCCGCAGCTTTCCGTGACCCAGCCGCAGGGACCCTTCAGCAATCCTCTGCTGGGTCTTCCGAATCCGTTTCCGGCGCCGGCTACGCCGCCGAAGGACGCTGCCTTCGCCAAGCCGGTCCCGGTGGAGACCGTGGATGGAGCGCAAGCGAATCAGGTGACACCGGTGGTCTACAACTGGAACCTCTCCATCGAGCGCGACCTGGCTCCCGGCTGGCTTCTGCGCGTCGCCTATGTAGGAACACACGGTTCGCATATCCGGGAACTGACGCAACTGAACCCGGCCGTCTACATCCCCGGCAGCACGCTCGGGCCGGATCAACGGCGCGTCTTTGCCGGCTACGGCAGCATTACCCAGCAAACTATGGATGTGAACTCCATTTATCACTCGGCGCAAATGAGCCTGGAGAAGCGCTTTTCCCAGGGCGGCTGGCTGAACGGCCTGACGATGCTCTTGAACTACACCTACTCCAAGGCCATCGATACTCTGCCGGTCAACGCTGGCGTCGAAAACACAGGCGTCTCGACGATTCCGTTCTGGGCGACCGGGCGCAGCGCCATGGATCGCGGCGTTTCCGATTTCAACCATACGCACCGGATGGCCCTTTCCTATGACTGGCCCCTCGCCAGGTTCGCCGGCTCCGGGCCCCTCATGAGAGCCGTTCTTGGAAACTGGGAGGCCTCCGGAATCCTTACGACTCAGTCCGGCGACCCATTCACGGTGACGGCGGGCAAGGATCAGTCCCAAACCGCCCTCGGGCAGGATCGCGGTGTGGTGGTGGGCCCGCCCAAGGGCGCCGGAAGCTGCCGCAACACCGCGCCCTGCGTTGACTTTCTGAATCCTGGTTCCTTCGTTCTGCCGGGGATCGGAACCTTTGGCAATGTGGGTAAGAACTCGTTGCGCGGACTGCGCCTGCTTAACTGGGATATGGCGTTCTTTAAGAACATCCCGATTCGGGAACGGTTCCGGTTCCAGCTCCGCGGGGAGTTCTTCAACATTTTCAACCTCGTGAACTTCAACGCGCCGTCCGCCGCGGTAAGCTCCGGCGGCTTCGGAAGCATCCGCAGCGCGAATGATCCCAGAATCAGTCAGCTTGCTTTGAAGTTCTTCTTTTAGTACGAAGCGCCCCGCCAAGCTCCGGCGGGTGCGATGGCTGCGGATTTGGTCGGAGGCGCCCCGGGCCGCCCCAGGCACACCGGGCTGCGCCCGATCCTTCAGGATTGCCGCCACATTTCCCTGCCTGTTAACGCCGTTAAGCCGCCGTCCGGCGCCACTCGATGCAGATGCTTGCCGGGCCCGGATGCCTGTGGTCAAATACAGAGAAATGACCCCATGGACCAGCCTGCGGCGGCGGCTTCTGGCCGTCCATCGCCTCTCGCGCGAGCTGCGCATGATCGGCCGCGGCCTGGCCTCCCGGCGCCATCCGATCCTCGCCCACGTCATTCCGATCCGGCGCTGCAACCTCTCGTGCAAGTACTGCAACGAGTACGACGATTTTTCAAAGCCGGTGCCGACCGAAGAGATGTTCCGGCGCATCGACCGGCTGGCGTCGTTCGGCACCACGATAATCACCATCAGCGGCGGCGAGCCTCTGTTGCACCCTGACCTCGATGACATCATCCGCCGCGTCCGCAGCCACGGCATGATCGCCGGTATGATCACCAACGGCTACCTGCTCACCGCCGAGCGCATCCAGCGGCTGAACCGGGCAGGCGTGGAGCACTTGCAGATCAGCATCGATAACCTCACGCCCGATGACGTGTCGAAGAAGAGCCTGAAAGTGCTCGACAAGAAACTGCAACTGCTGGCCGAGCACGCCGATTTTCATGTGAACATCAACTCGGTGGTGGGCGGCGGCATTCGCGATCCGGAGGACGCCTTAGTGGTGGCGCGGCGGGCCCTGCAGCTCGGCTTCACCAGCACGGTAGGTATTATCCACGACGACTCGGGGCAGATGCGGCCGCTGGGCCGCCTCGAGCAGCGGATCTACCAGACCATCAAGGCGATGGGTAAGCGCAGCTACGCGCGAGTCAATCAGTTTCAGGAGAGTATCGCCCACGGCCGGCCCAACAACTGGCGCTGCCGGGCCGGGGGGCGCTATTTGTACATCTGCGAAGATGGCCTGGTCCATTACTGCTCGCAGCAGCGCGGCTATCCCGGCGTGCCGCTGGAGCAGTACACGCCGCAGGACATGGAGCGGGAGTATTACACGAAGAAAAGCTGTGCTCCTTACTGCACGGTCTCTTGCGTGCAGCAGGTGGCCATGATCGATTTCTGGCGCGACCCCCAGACCCTGGACACGCCGGCGCAGCAACCCGAGCCGCTCGTGCAGATCTCCACCACCGCCAGCGAGTGAGCGGCGCCTACTTTCCCCAGCGAATCACGTAGTACGTCACCGGCTCGCTGCCCGCCACAATGCCGTGGTGGCTGTTCGGAGCGTAGTAGGTAACGGTCCCGGCCGGAGCCTCGTAGGTCTTGCCGGACAGGTTGATCCTGGCCGTGCCCTCTTTGATGATGATGACTTCCTCTTCGGCGTGCTCGTGGGGCGGGTGCGGCGCCTGGCCGGGGTTGAGCCGCGTAACGCTGACGGAGAAATGCCCCAGGTTGGGGGTCGGGCCGGAGAAAAACGGCTTCGAGGCGCCGTAGGGTCGCGGCGTCTCCGCCATGTCGTTCCAGTTGTAAACGTGAGAGGGCAGCACGCCCTCGGCGCGCACCGCGCCTTGCTGCGCGGCTGCTGCCAAAGCAGCCAGCACCTTCCACGAGTCTCTGCGTCGGATCGTTGTCTTCATGCCTGCGCGCCTCGCCGCGCGTTATAAAATATGGCACATGCAGAAGCCGCTGGTCGAGCGTCCCCTGGTCGAGCGCCGCCGCAGCCCGCGCTACTTGTGCTCCCACCTGGTGGAAGTCGCGTACGGCGGCCGCACGATGCCGGCGCTGCTCGAAGACCTGAGCCTGGAGGGCGCCGCGGTGTCGATGGAGGCTCCGATCGAGCCGGGCGAGACAGTCGAACTCGTCGCGCCAGGTCTGCGCGCGCGCGCCCAGGTGCGCTATTGCCGGCCACGGGAAACCGACTTCCAGCTCGGCCTGGAGTTTGCCGAAGAATACCGCTGGCGGCCGGTCGAGTGGCGGCCGGATCACCTCCTCCTGCCGCCCGCCTGAGAACGCGGGGGGCGCCGCGCCGGTTACCTTCGCTGTTCTCTTCAGCTTTTATCCGCTTGTGTCGAACTACCAGATAGGGAGCGCAGCGGCGGCAAAACGGTATGATGGGTAAAGTTCACGTCCTGCAACCGACATGAAGCAATACGACTTATTTGTGATCGGCACGGGGCCGGCCGGGCATCATGGAGCCATTCAGGCGGCTAAGCTGGGCAAGAAGGTGGCCGTTGCCGAGAAGAACTCCTGCCTCGGCGGAGCCTGCATCAACACCGGAACCATTCCCAGCAAGACGCTACGCGAGGCCATTGTGCACCTCTCCGGCTTCAAGCAGCGCGGCATGTTCGGAGCGGCTTTCGACGGCCGCAACAAAATCTCGATCGAGGACTTGACGCAGCGAGTGGATGATGTGATCCGGACGGAGGGCGGCGTCTTCAGCAGCCAGTTCCGCCGCAACGGGGTCGATATTCTGACCGGCCAGGCGTCGTTTGCCGATCC
The DNA here is from genome assembly GCA_035632135.1 of Bryobacterales bacterium. GTDB lineage: Bacteria > Acidobacteriota > Terriglobia > Bryobacterales > JACQDG01 > DASQHK01. The sequence continues at coordinate 7,935 of DASQHK010000335.1, read as the reverse complement.
GCACACGCTGCGCGTGGAGGGCCCCGACGGAGAGGTGACCTGCGAGGCGCAATACGTGCTGGTGGCGCCCGGCACGCGACCTTCGCATAGCGATTCCATTCCGCTCGATGGTGCGTTCATTTTCGACACCGACGCCCTGATCAACCTGGCGGCTTTGCCCCGCCTGCTCACCATCGTCGGCGGCGGCGTGATCGGCGTCGAGTATGCCTGCATGTATGCGGCGCTGGGCATCGCGGTGACGCTGATCGAGCGCCGGCCGCGCATTCTGGACTTCGTGGACGATCAGATCGTCGAAGCCCTCAGCTACCACATGCGGAACGACGGCGTGACGTTCCGGCTGGGCGAAGAGGTCGCCGAGGTGATCAAGACCGCCGATGGCAAGGTTTGCGCGAAGCTGAAGAGCAAGAAACAGGTGTGGTCCGATGCCTTGCTTTACGCGGTCGGCCGGCAGGGTAACACCGAAGCCCTCCACCTGGCAGAGGCGGGACTCCAGGCCGATGAGCGCGGCCGGCTGAAGGTAAACGAAACCTTTCAGACGGCGGTGCCCCACATTTACGCCGCCGGCGATGTGATCGGCTTCCCCAGCCTGGCCTCCGTCTCCATGGAGCAAGGCCGCCTGGCCGCCTGCCACGCCTTCCAGCAGCCCGCCTCTTCCGCCCCGGAGCTGTTTCCTTACGGCATCTATTCCATTCCGGAAATCTCGTTCGTCGGCAAAACCGAGGGCCAGTTGACCGAAGATGACATTCCTTATGAAGTAGGCGTCGCCAACTACCGCGAGATCGCGCGGGGCCAAATCATCGGCGACACCACTGGTCTGCTGAAGCTGCTATTTCACCGCGAGACCCGGCGGCTGCTCGGCGTGCACATCATTGGCGAAGGGGCCACCGAGCTGATTCACATTGGCCAGGCGGTGCTGGCGTTCGAGGGCGCCATCGATTTCTTCATCGGTACCGTATTCAACTACCCGACCCTGGCCGAATGTTATAAGGTCGCGGCCCTGAACGGCTTGAACCGGCTGAACTACTCGGGGAACATCTGAGAGCAGCCCGGCGGCCGCCCACTCCCTTCCGCGGGATTTGCAAACGCGCTCCGGCGGGGTATGATGGCAGATTCCATGCTCCCCGCGATGACTAAACACGATCTTCCCACGCCGGCCCTGCTTCTCGACCTGGACCGGTTTGAAAGCAACCTGCGCAAGATGGCCGCCCACCTGCGCGAGCGCGGCCTGGGCTTCCGGCCCCATGCCAAGACTCACAAGTGCTTGGAAGTCGCGCGCGCCCAGATTGCGGCCGGCGCTTGCGGCATCTGCACGGCCAAACTGAGCGAAGCCGAAGTGTTCGCCGCGGGCGGCATCCGCGGCCTGCTGATCACCACCGCCATAATCGGCCGGCAGAAAATCGAGCGCGCCCTGCGGCTGGCGGCCGCGGCGCCCGACACCATCTTCGTCGTCGATGACGACAACAATGCCCAAGAGCTTTCGGACGCCGCCCAGGCGGGAAAGCTCGACCTCAACATCGCGATTGACCTCTATGTCGGCAACCGCACCGGCGTCGCGCCGGGCGGCCCGGCGGTCGATCTGGCGCAAAAGCTCGCCAAACTGCCCCGGCTTCACTTCCAGGGCTTGCAGGCTTATGTCGGCTACGCCTCGCACACCGCCCCGTTTGCCAAGCGCTGCGAGGTTTCCCGCGAAGCCGTGAGCAAAGCGATCGAGACGCGGCGCCTGCTCGAGAGGGCGGGGTTCGCCGTGCCGATCGTCTCCGGCGGCAGCACAGGTACTTATAATATCGACTCGGAGATACAGGGCATCACCGAGATGCAGCCCGGATCATTCATTTTTATGGACGTGGAATACAGCCGGATCGGCGGCCGTGACGGCGAAACTTACAGCGATTTCTCGCGCGCCCTGACGGTGGTCGCCACCGTCGTGAGCCGCCCCGAGCCGCACAAAGCGATCGTCGATGCGGGCATCAAGTCGTTCTCCACCGACAAGGGACTGCTGCCGGAGTGCCGCAGCGTAGGCGGCGTGGTGTACGCTTTCGCCGGCGACGAGCACGGCCGTCTCGACCTTTCGCAGGCCGAGCGCGACGTGAAGCTCGGCGACCGCCTGGAGTTCGTGGTCCCCCACTGCGACCCCACGGTCAACCTCTACGACCAGATCCACGGCCTGCGCGGAGAGAAGGTGGAAGCGGTGTGGAAGATCGCCGCCCGCGGCATGTCTCAGTAGGCCACCAGGATTGCGGCCCGCGCTCCAACCGAGCCTTTGCGAAGGGCGGTCACAGGCGATATCCCTTCGCCTGCAGAATGGGGGTCAGCAGCCGGCGCAGATTCCCGCCCAGGATCAGTTCTTTCGCGGAATCACTGATTTCGGCGCCCATGACTTTTGCGAGCTGTGAGGCGAAACTGCGGCCTCCCACGTCGCTCCCATAAATCACACGCTCGGCGCCCAGCTCCCGCACCGCCATCTCCACGAACCCCGACGTCGGGTCGGATCCCGCAATCTCGGCCGACACATTCCTGGCGGCGCGAATAATCCGAATCCCGCGCTCCCAGTCTCCTCCCGTGTGGACGCACACGAACTGAACGTCGGGGTGTCGCCGCGCAAGTTCCACCACGTCATACGGCGTGGACTCGCCCGGGTCGTTGCCGCCGACTTTGAGCCAGGTGTGCTGCAGGATGGGCGTCTTCAGGGAGGCGGCTCGCTCCACAATCAGGTCCATTTCCGGCACGCTGCAAGGCTTGTCCGCTTCAAGCTCGCCGATGCTGACCATGGGACCGTCCCGCACGCAGCGATTGAACTCCTGCACGCTGAATTCGGGATGGGCGGGGCTCAGGTATACCGAGCCGTAGGAGCGGTCCGGAAAGCGGCGCACCGCTCTCATCACCCGGTCGTTTTCCTGGCGAAGCTGGTCCGGGGTGGGATGGCGGTCGGCAGAATACCCTTGGGAGAGGAGGAGCCGCTCGATCCCCAAGCGATCCGCCAGCCGGACCAGCAGCGCCATGCGTTCCTCGGGCGTATCACCCGGCACGGAGTGGAGATGGGTGTGCTCATCCCAAATCCGAATGCGCCGGTGCGATTCCGCAAGACTCTGCTGGCGGGATTTTGCCTGAGCCGTTGCCGCCAGCCAGCTTGCGCAAAAACCTTTCACCAGTGTGCGACGGTTCTGCATGGCGAGATCCTTAGCTTAGTACATTGTTTCAGGAGCCCGCTAAGGTTTCCGGCCGTCCGCTCCTTGTGGTCGCGGCTCGGTTTTCAGCCGCGCGGCCCCCAGCCGGAGCTGAGCCACCACAAGCGAACCACCTGCCCGCGCCTCGCCTGGGTTATCCTGGCTGGATGCTGATCGACGTACACAGCCACTACTGGGAGTACCCCAAACATTTTTCGGAAGATTTCAAGACGCAGGCGAAGCGCGCCCGCGGCGATGTCGAACTGGACCTGACGGTGCGCTGGGAGGACTACGCGGCCCAGGCGGGCGCTTGCGAAAAAACGATCGTGTTCGGCGGCAAGGCGAAGCGCTCCGGCTTGTGGGTGCCGGACCGCGAGGTGGCCGCCTACGCCGCGCAGCACGCCGACCGGCTGATCCCCTTCCTGTCGCTCGATCTTTCCCAGCCCGGCTGGCAGGACGAATTGGTCGAAGGGCACCAGGACCTGCGCATGAAAGGCATCAAGCTGCTGCCGATGTACGCGGGGTTCTATCCGAACGACCGCCAGTTCGACCATTTGTGGCAATACGCGACCCGGCACGGCCTTCCCGTGCTGCTGCACACCGGGACGACGTTCGTTTCCCAGGCGCTGCTCGATTGCACGCTGCCGCGGCTGCTGGACGACGTAGCGACGCGGTTTCCCGAGGTGCGCATGATTCTGGCGCACCTCAGCCACCCCTACGAGGGCGAATGTGTGGCGACCATCCGCAAGCATCCCCACGTCTACGCCGACGTTTCGGCGCTGCATTATCGACCCTTTCAGCTCTATCACTCCCTGATGCTGGTGCAAGAATACGGGGTCTGGCACAAGCTGTTGTTCGGGAGCGACTATCCGTTCACCACCGTGGATGCCAGCCTGGATGGGATGCGCCGGTTGAACGATATGCTGGAGGGAACGAAGCTGCCACGGCTGCACCAGGACAAGATGGAGGCGATGTTCTTTCGAGACGCGTTGCAGGCGCTGGGGATTGCCGCTTAGCCGGAGGGGCCATAGATGAAAATCACGCGCGTTGAAACCATTCCAGTGCAAGTGCCGATTCGGCCGGAGTTCCAAATCCGGGGCAGCCTGGGCTTCCACCACGACTCGCCGTTTCTCCTGCTGCGGGTGCACACCGATGACGGCTTGACGGGGCTGGGTGAGGTGTCCTGCACGCCCATCTGGAGCGGTGAGGACCAGTTGACGGCGGCGCACGTGATCGCCGGCTTTCTGGCGCCGGCCCTGGCGGGCGAGGATCCGCGCGACATCGAGCGGCTCACCGTGAAGATGCGTCGCGCCGTGGCGGGCAACCCGTTCACCAAGTCCGGAATGGAGATGGCGCTGTGGGACATTCTGGGCAAGGCCACCGGCCTGCCGGTTTACCGGCTGCTGGGAGGCAAGGTGCGCGAGACAGTGCCCATCAAGATGTCGGTGTCGGGCGCGGAGCCGCCGCGTGCTGCGCAACTGGCGGAGTGGGCCATGCAGAAGGGACTGCGGGCGCTCAAAGTGAAGGTGGGCATCGAGCCGGAGGGCGACGTGGCGCGCGTGAAGGCGGTGCGGGCGGCCATCGGCCCGGCGGTCCGGATGGGCATCGACGCCAACGGCGGGTGGAGCCCGCGCGTGGCGATTCAGACCATCCGGCGGCTGGCGGGCGAGTGCGGCATCTACTTCGCCGAGCAGCCCGTCGCGCCGCTCGACGTGCAGTGGATGGCCGACGTGCGGCGCAACGTGCCGGTGCCCGTGATGGCGGATGAAAGCTGCTACACGCTCCAGGACGCCATGGCGCTGGCCCGCGCCGGCGCGGCCGACATCCTGTCGGTATACGTCGGAAAGGGAGGCGGCATCGGCCCCGCCCGCAAGATTGCCGCGGTGGCCGAAGCGGCGGGGCTGACCTGCACGGTCGGCAGCAATCTGGAGCTGGGCGTGGCCAGCGCGGCGATGGCGCATCTGGCAACCGCCACGCCCGGCATCGGCGCGGAGGAGTTTCCCTGCGACATCCTCGGCCCGCTCGCTTACGAAGACGATCTGCTCGCCGAGCCCCTCGAAGTTCGCGACGGCGCGGTGAGAGCGCCCGACCAGCCGGGCCTGGGCGTCGAACTCGACGAAGCCAAACTCGCCCGCTATCGGGTGGCGTAGGCGGCGCCTGCTCAGCGCCGGCGCTGCCATTCGAGGCCCGGCCGATCAGTGCGGAACTGCACCAGCCGTCCTTGCGCGGCTTCGGTCACGTAACAGGTGCGGCCGTCGGGGCCGCCAAAGCACAGGTTGGTCGGGTGGGCGCCGAGGACGTCGATCTCGCGCAAAACCTTGCCTTGCGGCGAAACCACCGCCACCGTGCCTTTACCCCAGCGGGCAACGTACAGGTTCCCGTCCACATCGCACCGCATCCCATCCGTGCCGTAATCGGGAAAGCGGAGAACCAGGCGCTTGCCGGACAGGCTGTGATCGCGCTCGATCCGGAAGGCCCACAGATTCCGCTGCGCGGTCTCGTTGACGTAGAGCATCCGGCCGTCCGGGCTCACATCAATGCCGTTGGCGGTGCCCATGTCGGACGCCACGCGGGTCACGCGCCCATCGAGGTCGATGCGCCACAACTGGCCCGTTCCTTTCCCCCAGTTCGGATCGCTCGCCCACAGCGTGCCGTCGGCGGAAATGGCAACGTCGTTCGGCTGGTCGGTGGTAGGGATGTGGGCAAACACCGCGATGCGCCGCGTGCGCGGATCGAGCCGGAGAATGTTGTGCCCGGTGTAGTCGGCCACCCATGCGATGCCGCTGCGGTCAAAGCGAATGCCGTTGGCGAGCGAGCCTTCCGGCATTTCGACGAAAACTTCGGCGCGGCCATCCGGAGTGATGCGGCCGATGGTCGGCTTCCGGGCAAAGCTCACCGCGTAGATGTTGCCGTCCCGGTCGCAGGCCGGCCCTTCGATCTCGGCCGTGAACGAGTGGGCCGCCGTGAGCGGCGTGGCGACGAAGAGGGTTTCCCCGGACGCGAGCATCGCGCACGAAAGCAGGCAAAACACAGTCTTGATCATAGGCAGCCGTTCCTACCGCAAGGTCCTCTTGAACATTATCATGCGAGCCGGCAATAAAACACACGCGCTCCCGCGGTGAGGCAGCGGCCCGGCAGGGCGCTTGCAGCGGCCTGCTAGGATATGATCCTCTACGAGAGCTGGACGGCTCTCCATTCCGTGAACAAGACGGCGGCCAACCCGATTCGAGAGCGGCTGTGACGGCGGCGGCGTTGCCGGCCGCGCGGCGCCGTCTGGCTCCGGAATGGCTGCTGATCGGCTATCTCTGGGGTTGCTACGTCCTCAACCACGCCGACCGGCAGGTCGTTTACACCCTCTTCCCCGCGCTGCAAAAGGAGTTTGGGTACAGCGACGCCGTGGTGGGGCTCACCGGCGCATTGTTTCTCTGGGTGTACGGCTTGTGCTCGCCGGTGGCGGGGATCCTGGGCGACCGCTTCTCGAAAACGAAGCTGGTCGTGGCCAGCCTGGCCATCTGGAGCACCTTCACCGTGCTCTCCGGCCTCTCGCCGAACGGCGTATCGCTTCTTGTATGCCGCGCCTTGCTGGGCGTGTCGGAATCGCTGTTCATGCCGGCGGCCTACGCGCTGATGGCCGCGGCCCACGGCCCGCAAACCCGCTCCAAGGCGATCGGCATCTTCGCCACCAGCCAACTGGTGGGCGTGGCGATCGGCGGTTCGCTCAGCGGCTTCGTGGCCGAGCATCTGCACTGGCGCGTTTCCTTCTGGCTGCTGGGAGGGACGGGCCTCCTCTTCACGTGGCCGCTGCTCCGGTTTTTCAGCCGCATGCCCCCCGGCTTCCATGGAACTGCGGGAAGCGAGCCGGCGCGATTGGGAACCTTTTTCGGCCTGCTGCGGATTCCCTCGCTCCGGGTGGTGACCGTGTTCGTTTCCGTCGCCACCTTCGGCCTGTTTCTGGTCTACACGTGGCTGCCGACGTTTCTCTACGACAAGTTCCGCCTGGGCCTGGGACGTGCGGGGTTCGAAGCCAGCGTGTATCCGCAAATCGGCACGGCGCTCGGGCTTCTGATCGGCGGCAGCCTTGCCGATCGGTATTACAAGCGGGCGCGGCCGGCGCGGTTCTGGGTGATCGTGGTGGCGTTCTTCGGCGCCGCTCCCTGCATCTTCCTGATAGGTGCAGGCGAGACGCTCGCCTCCACCCGGCTCGCCGCCATGGGCTTCGGCTTTTTTTCCGGGTTCATCGCCGGCAACCAGGTTCCCGCCGCTTATGATGTCGTGCCGGCTTCTTTGCGCGCTTCGACGGTGGGTGTGCTGAACCTGCTCGGAGCCTTGGTCTCCGGCTGCGCGCCGCTCTTCGGCGGCCTCGCCCGCCGCACCATCGGCGTGGACCGCCTCATGACGTTCACCGGCATGGTCTACGTCGCGACCGGCCTGTTTGTAGTTTACGGAACCCTGCGCCACTTCGCCCGCGATCACCAGCGCACCCAGCAGGAAGAGAACAAGCAGACTTAAGGCTCCCGGCGTGCCCGCGCAGTTGGGCGGTCACGGACCTCCGCACTTTTTATTTCCCCGCCCCTGAGTCACTTGCGCCTCCACGAGGCCGGCGCCGCTTGCTTCCCCGGTTATCCTGGTATTGAGCGTTGGCCAACGCGCTCCGGTAATAACTGGTGTTTGGCCGCAGGCGCCGGGTCCTCCAGGGGGCCCGGGCAGTCTCGCGGCTACCGCCCCTTTGATACGCGCGATTCACTGCAAAGTGCCGCGGATGAAGAGGGGG
>DASQHK010000334.1:0-3437 GCA_035632135.1 Bryobacterales bacterium | reverse complement strand
CGCCGCGCGCCGCGCCGAGCTGCTCGGCGGCGCGGCCGAAATCCGCGCGCAAATCGAAGCGATGGCCGAGCGCTTGAGCGCCAATGCCCGCGCCGGCACGCTCGAAGGCTACTCCGGCCCGGTGCTGTTCGAGAAAATGGCTGCCGCGCAGATGTTCGCCGAGATGCTGGGCCGCAACCTGGCGGTGACCCGCCGGCTCATTTCGGAGGGCGGCCGCGGCGGATTCGGCCAGGCCGGCGGCATCGGCGGCGCGCTCGACGGGCGCCGCAAATCGCACGTCGTGCCCAACTGGATGGATGTGATCGACGATCCGAACCAGGCCGAGTGGCAGGGCCAGCGGCTGCTCGGCCATTACCGCATCGACGTGGAAGGCGTGCGGCCGCGCCGTGTGGAGTTGGTGAAGAGCGGCGTGCTCGAAAACTACCTGCTCTCTCGCCTGCCGGTGAAGGGTTTTGAGGGGTCGAACGGTCACGCGCGCCTGCCCGGCCCTTCCGGCACCGCGCTGGCCGCTCCGGGCAACCTGTTCATCGTCGCCCATCAGACTGTTTCCGAGGCGGAGCTGAAGCGGCAGCTCATCGAGATGTGCCGCGCGCAGGATCGCGAATTCGGCTTGATTGTCCGCCGGCTTGATTTTCCCTCGGCGGCTTCGCGGGAAGAGTTGCAGAACATGTTTTCGGGCCAGAGCCAGGAGGAGCGCCCCACGAGCGTTCCCCTCGCTGTTTACAAAATCTACGTCGCCGACGGCCACGAAGAGCCGGTTCGCGGCCTGCGCTTCCGAGGCTTCTCCGTGCGGAACCTCAAAGACATCACCGCCGCCGGCGACCAGCCGTTTGCGTTCCACTTCATCGACAGCGGCGCGGCCTTCGCCATGATGGAGGGAACCTATGGCGCCGAGACTAGTGTCATCGCGCCGTCGGTGCTGATGGAGGACGTGGAGCTGAAGGGCTCCGAAGAGCAACTGCCGGGCTTGCCCGTCGTGCCGGACCCGTATTTCGCCGCCGCCGCCGGCCATTAGCGGCATACTTCCGGGGACAGATTGAAGCAACACTGGGGCGTATGCTACGGTCCTACATATGCGCGCACTGCTGCGGGTTCTGGCTTTGTTCTCCTCTGCGGTTCTGCTGACTGCCCAGCCCGGCGTTCTTACCTATCACAACGATATTGCCAGGACCGGCCAGCAGCTCAATGAGACGGCCCTGACGCCGACTACCGTGAATCCCTCCGGTTTCGGCGAGCTGTTCTCCTACCCGGTCGACGGTTACGTCTATGCGCAGCCGCTCTACGTGCAAGGCGTGACCATCCCGGGCAAGGGGACGCACAACGCCGTCTATGTCGCCACCGAGCACGACAGCGTCTACGCCTTCGACGCCGACAGCAACAGCGGGTCGAACGCGATGCCGCTCTGGCATGTGAGCTTCCTCAGCTCCGGCGTGACGACGGTTCCCGCGGGCGACACCAGTTGCAGCCAGATCACGCCGGAAATCGGCATCACCGCCACGCCCGTCATCGATTCGGCGAGCGGCACGATTTACGTCGTGGCCATGACCAAGGAGGGGGCCGGTGCTCCTTTTAGCTACGTCCAGCGCCTGCACGCCCTGGACATTACCAACGGCGCCGAGCGCAGCGGAAGCCCCGTCGTGGTGCAGGCGTCGGTGGCGGGCACCGGCGACGGAGGGTCCACGGTAACCTTCGACCCCAAGAGCTACAAGTCCCGGCCGGGACTGTTGCTGCTCAATGGCATTGTTTATACGAGCTGGTCTTCGCACTGCGACATTGGCACCTACCACGGGTGGATCATCGGGTACCACACCCTGAATCTGTCGCAGACCCCCGTCATTTACAACACGACCCCCAACGGACAGCAGGCTTCGCTGTGGGCGAGCGGCGCCGGCCCTGCCGTTGATACCGGCGGCAACATCTATATCAACACCGGCAATGGGACCTTCGACACCAACCACGACTACGGCGACAGCTTCGTGAAGCTCTCCACCGCCGGCGGCGGGCTTTCCGTCGCCGATTACTTCACGCCGCTCAATCAAGCGAGCCTGAGCAGCGCAGATGAGGACTTGGGCTCGGGCGGCGTGCTGGTGGTGCCTGACGGGCTGGGCGGTACGACGCATCCAAACCTGCTGGCGGGCGCGGGCAAAGAGGGCAAGATCTACCTGGTCGATCGCGGCGGCATGGGCCAGTTCAACAGCGGCGCCGATAACGTCGTGCAGTCGCTGCCGGGCGCCATCGGCTCCTCGTTCGGCATGCCCGCTTTCTTCAACAACACGCTCTACTACGGCGGCTCGGGAGATTCGCTGAAGGCCTTCTCATTTTCCGGAGGTCTGCTCTCCACCTCGCCGACTTCCAAGACTGCCGCCACCTTCGGCTTTCCGGGCATCACTCCCAGCGTCTCGGCCAACGGCTCCTCGAACGGAATCGTTTGGGGGATCGAGGGCGCCGGCAGCCAGGCAGTGCTGCACGCCTTCGCCGCCAATGACCTGAGCCAGGAGCTTTATAGCAGCGCCAAGACGGGCGGGCGCGACAATGCGGGCGGCTACGTCAAGTTCAGTGTTCCGACGATAGCCAACGGCAAGGTGTACGCCGGCGGGCAAGCGACGCTCACGGTGTTTGGGATACTGGGACCGCCGCCTCCTCCGCCGGCGGCCACGCCGACGTTTAATCCGCCGGGCGGAAGCTACTCCTCCACGCAGTCAGTGACCATCAAGGACACAACTCTGGGCGCCATCATCCACTACACCACCAACGGCAGCACGCCGACCGCCTCGTCGCCCGTTTTCACCACGCCGCTCTCGATCAGCAGCACGACGACAGTGAAGGCCATTGCTACGGCCAGCGGCTACAGCAACAGCGCCGTGGCGAGCGCGACTTACACCATCAGGCATCATGGGCATCACTGAGGGATAGTGGACCGGCGACCGGGAAGCAGCCGGCGCCGTCACCGGCTGGGGTATTCGATCTTCACCCAATCGAACATCAGCAGTCCCTTCGGCAAAGCGTGGATGCGAACCGGATAGCTCGGCTCCTCGGGATAATCTTCGCCGGGGCGCAGCTTGTTCGGGTCAGCCACACTGCCCCAGGGGGCGATTCGCAACGGAAACAGCACAAACATGATGTCGATGTTGACATCCTTCAGCACGGTGGCGATGTCGTCGCAGCCGTAGCCGTGCTTGTCGTTCCAGCGCGCCCCCATACAGGTCCACTGCGCGGGATCGGGCTTGAGCATGGCGCTCTGCTCGCTCCAGTCATGCGTGATGCGGAAGGGCTGCCCGGTCAGGACGAAATTGGCGGTGGTCTTTGGCGTCCGGCCCTGCACCAGCACCACCAGTTGCGCGCCCTGCGAGTCCATCTCGCCGCGCAGCCGCGCGCTCAACCTGGCGTTGGTCAGGTTGGTGCTCTTCTTCAGCTCCACAAAGCGGTTCCCGGCCCCT
>DASQHK010000333.1:0-1808 GCA_035632135.1 Bryobacterales bacterium | reverse complement strand
GGAACTGCCAGAGTGCATTCTGCACTTGGGGAAGCAGAAGAAAGCGCAACTGGCGCGGCTGGCCGAACAGGTCCGGAGGGCTGATCTGAGAAGGCGAATCCAGGCCGACGCCAGGCTGGTTTCGATCGAGCCGGGCACTCGTCGAAGAGTGGCTGTCGCGTAGCTCCAGGGCGCCGGAGGCGCGGCCACCCTCGGAGAATGGTCCTGCCCGACCGTCCCGCGCAAATGACGAACAAAGAAGGCCGGAGGAGGCTAGTCTTCTCGCCCACCCGGAGTGCCTGTGCGCGCCTCCTCGGGCCAGCCCGCAAGCTTCTGGGCGGATGGAACGCCGCACGGCGCCCGCCCCCCAGTAAGCCCGAAGAGCCTGATTCCAGGAGTTGTCTTGAGCACAGGAAGCCGCTCCGGCCGCTGGCACGGAGCATGTTCCATCTGGAAGCTCGCCACGGCGCCGCAGCGACTTCTCTTCTCAATTCTTCCTTTCTTCCAATCTCAATTCTGCCGTTCCCTGCGTTTTGAGATTTATTTTTCGCCTGTTTTCAACGCCTTTTCCATCTCCGGCGCTTCTAGCCTGGCGGACGCCTGCTACGCTCGAAGTGTAGGGGAGCAAAGGTTCCGGAAGCCGCCTTTCTTACAACTCTGCGTGCACAGCGGGCGCCGCACGACGCAAGACGCCGCGCCGCGCCGCCTTGTGCGCTTTCGCAGAGGCCACGGTTGTACCCGGGATTTCGTCGGAGTACCCACCTGTGATCCCACCTTCAACTCCTGCTTGCGTCCGGAGGCCGGTTCCCCTACACCCGGGACCCCGGCGCGGCCCGCGCATTCCCCCTACTCCCCTCCGGCGATGTTAGCATCGAAGAGAAATGCAATCTTCCATCTGGTTCCAGACGCTGGCACAAGACCAGCGGCTGCTGCTTGAAGCCTCCGATGCGCTGCCCAAGACCGCCGAGGTGGCGATCGTCGGCTCCGGCATGTCCGGGCTGGCAATCGCCTATTACTTGTTGGCATCCGGCGTCTCTTCCATTTGCCTGCTCGATCGCGACACCGCCGTGGGCGAGGCCAGCGGCGCCAACGCCGGCGGCCTGTGGTTCGCCCAGCAGAGCGCCGAGCTGGGCCCGCTCACCCCGCTCGCGAAGGCAAGCAGCCGGCTCTATGACGAGCTGGCGGCCCAGCCCGGCTGGAATTTCGATCTTCGCCGCACGGGCCTGCTGGAACTGCTAGCCCGCAAGCAGGATTTCCCCGAAGCCGCCGGCCGCGTGGAGGCCGTTCGCAGCGCCGGCTTCCGCGCCGAGCGCATCGGTGGGCCAGAGCTGCGCCGCCTCGAGCCGGCGCTCGGCCTTCACGGCGGCCCCGCCGGCGCCATTTTCTACCCCGACGAGGGCCAGTTACATCCGGCCAAGCTGGGCGCCGCGCTGGTCCGTCATCTCAAGGCCAATCACGTGCGCTTCTCGTTCCACACCGAAGTGGCGCGAATCGGCGCCTCGCGCCTCGAAACTTCGCGCGGCCCGCTCGATGCCGGCACGGTCGTCATCACGGCCGGCTCCTGGACGCCGCTCGTCACCCGCACGCTCGGCTGGACGCCGCCCATCAAGCCCATGCGCGGCCAGCTCCTGGCCACCCCGCCGCGCCCGCCCTTCTTGCATCACACCATCATCGGCGAGCATTTCTACTACTGGCAGCTCACCGAGGGGCACGTCGCCGGCGGCGGCACCGTGGAGGACGTCGGCTTCGAGCGCGGCACCAACCCCGCCGACCTGGCGCGCATCCGCGCCGAGATGGACACTCTGTTCCCCGAGCTGCGCGCCGCCCCC
>DASQHK010000332.1:0-3311 GCA_035632135.1 Bryobacterales bacterium | reverse complement strand
GGCCTTCGGGGACCTGCACAACGACGGCCGCGTGGATATCGTCATCAACTGCAACAACGGCCCGGCGGTGGTCTTGGAGAACCAGCAGCCGAACGGCAATCACTGGCTGACGGTGGATACTTACGGAACCAGCAGCAATCGCGATGGCATCGGCGCGCGCCTCCGGCTCGTAACCGAGTCCGGCCCGGAGCAGTACGCCATGGTGACCACCGGCGGCAGCTACCTCTCCTCGAACGACAAGCGCGTGCATTTTGGGCTGGGGAGCGCCCGGCGGGTGAAACTGCTGGAGCTGACCTGGCCCAGCGGCAAGGTCCAGCGGCTGGAAAACGTGGAGGGCGACCGGATCCTTAGCGTGCGCGAGCCTTGATCATCAGCGGGCTGCCTTGGCGCGCATATTTTCCAGCACCTGGAGCCTTCACGATTTCCGGATCTCCGGGCGCTTCCTGCAAGGCCGACCGGCCACGGAGGGCGTTCGGCGAGGGAAGCGGCGCGGCTGGCTCTTGCCTCCCGTACCTCAATCTGTTATATATGCGTCTGTAAAAATGAGGTGGCTGGCTTCGGACGGTTGGGCTGCTGGTGTGGAATGGATGCTAACTGACTGATTTTACAGGATCTTGTACTTGTAGATGCTCAAGCCGGGAGGTGCCGGGATGAAAAAACAGCTTGCCAGACAGCGCTCCAAGCCGGCCCGCGCCCCGGTCAGCAAGAGGCGCGGCTCACCGACCTCGGTGCGCGCCAGAGTAGCCGCCGCCTCCAAAGCCAAGCCCGCGGCGCACCCCAAGCCGGCGGCCAAGCCGTTGCCGCCACCCAAGCCCGTCAAGCTTCCGCCGCCCCCGCCGCCGGTTCCCGACAAGCAACAGCTCACTTATGGGGAAGCCGTCCGCCTTTTCTACGCCCACAAGTGGGAGCGGGCCGACGCCCTTTTTCAGAAGGTCATGGAAGGCCCCAACCGCACCCTGGCCCACCACGCCCAGATACACTCCCAAATCTGCCGGAAACAGATGCGTCCGCCCGAGGTGAAGCTGAAGACCGCCGAAGATCACTACAACTACGCGGTGACCATGATCAACGCCCGCCGGCTGAAAGAAGCGGCGGAGCATCTCGAAGCCGCGCTGCGCATGGCCCCGCAAGTGGATTACCTCCATTACGCGCTGGCCGCCACCGAGGCCCTGCAAGGCAATCCGCAAGGCGCCTACGAGCGGCTCAAGACGGCCGTGTCCCTGCAGCCGCGCAACCGCGCTTTGGCCCGCGGCGACCCCGACTTTGCCGGCGTGCTCCATTATCCTCCGCTCGCTTCCCTGCTGCAGCTCGATCGCGGCGTCCCCGCGAAGTGACTTCCGCGCGACCCAGGCGTTACACTGCTGGGTAGGACGATGAACCAGGACTTTGCCATCGTCATCCTGGCCGCCGGACTGGGCACGCGCATGAAGTCGCGCCGGGCCAAGGTTCTCCACCGCGCCGGCGGCAAGACGCTCATTGAGCTGGTCGTCTCTACCGCGACCCAGGTGGCCGCTCCCGATCGGGTGCATGTGGTGGTCGGCCACCAGGCCGAGCTGGTGCAGCAGGCGGTTGCAGTCGCGGGCGTCCGCACGATCGTGCAGAGCGAGCAGCTTGGCACGGGCCACGCCGTCCTGGAGGGACGTTCCGCCCTGGAGTCCGCCGGCCCGCACCTGCTCGTGCTCTATGGCGATTGCCCGCTGGTGGCGCCGGAAACGCTCGCCGCCTTGATGCGCCAGCACCTGGAAACCGGCGCGGCGGCGACCGTGCTGACCACGCGCCTGGCCGACCCGGCCGGCTACGGACGCATGATCCGCGATCGTTCCGGCCACATTCAGGCCATCGTCGAGGAAAAGGCCGCCACGCCGGAGCAAAAGGCCGTCACGGAAATCAACTCGGGGATCTACTGCTTCCAAACGCCTCGCCTGTTCGAGTGTCTCGCCCGGCTCCGTCCCGACAATGCGGCCGGGGAATACTACCTCACCGACGTCATCGGGGACCTCGCCTCCCAGGGGCGGCTCATCGGCGGATTCTCGATCTGCGAGTCGTGGCAGGTGCTGGGGATCAACACGCGCGTGGAGCTGGCCGAGGTGGATGCCGTGCTGCGCGGCCGCAAAGCCCGCGCGCTCATGCTCGACGGGGTCACCATCCAGCGGCCCGAAACCGTCACTCTCGATCTCGGCGTGTCGGTCGGCTCGGACACCGTGCTCGAGCCGTTCGTGCAGGTGCTGGGGCGCTCCGCGATCGGGTCCGGCTGCCTCGTCCGCTCGTATTCGGTGGTGAGCGATTCCACCCTCGCCGACGAGGTCACCGTCGAGCCTTTCTCGCTGATCCACGAATCGCAGATCGAGCGGGGGGCGCGCATCGGCCCCTACGCGCGGCTGCGTACTGGTAATTACGTCGGCGCCGAAGCGCGCGTCGGCAATTTTGTGGAGTTAAAGAAAACGCGGATCGGCGCCCGGTCCAAAGCCCAGCATCTCGCCTACCTCGGCGACGCCGACATCGGCGCCGGCGTCAATATCGGCGCCGGCACGATTACGTGCAACTACGACGGACTCTCCAAGCACCCCACCACGATCGGCGACGGCGTCTTTGTGGGCAGCAACACCACCCTGGTCGCGCCGGTCGAGATCGGCGCCGGCTCCTACGTAGCCGCCGGCTCCGTCGTCACGGAAAACGTTCCACCCGACACCCTAACCATCGCCCGCAGCCGCCAAACCAACAAGCGCGGCTGGCCCTCGCGGCGGTCCGGCAGAGGGCGCTCCTGAAGACCCGCTCCGTCGCGGGCGGCGGAGGCCAACAAATGCACGTGGCGCGGCCGCGGCCGGGCTTTCTTTCATCGCAGGCCGGTTGCAATCGGCTCGGCCGTGGCCCGGTCGGTGTGGACGATGGCGTCCGGGTGCCCCTGCACCAGCGTAACGGGATAGTCGGTCGAGACCTCGCCCGCCACTGCGATGCGAAACACCGCCCGGTGCCGCTCGCCCCCGGCGCAGTAGAGCCGGATCTTGCGCGAGGCCAGAATATCTTTCATCCCCAGCGTCACCGCCATGGGTGGGATCGCGGCGGCGTTGCCTCCGGCGGAGCCGATCGACTGCACCACGATGGAGTCGCTGCCCAGCGGGACGACGCGCGTCAGCGACTCGCGCAGTTCCTGCTCCGAGACACGCCGCCAGCGCGTGTTCGGCGGCTCGTTGAAGGCTACGTGGCCGTGGTAGCCGACGCCGCCGTAGCAAACGTCCACGCCGCCGGCCTCGCGGATTTTCTCGCTGATCTCGTCGATGCGGAAGGGGTCGGGCGCGCAATGCTGCTCGAGC
>DASQHK010000331.1:0-3489 GCA_035632135.1 Bryobacterales bacterium | reverse complement strand
CGGCCGCAGCCAAATCGTCGGGCCGCGTCGCGCGCAGCGTCCCCTTGGGCGCCTTGCCCACCGCGGTCCGCACCGCGCTGGCGATGACTGCTTCTCTCATTTGGATCCCTCCATACCGGCCGGGTGACGGCGACGCGTGCGTCGCCGCTACATCACATCACGCCCGAACCCGCGTGCGTCGCTCGCACGTCACCGTAGGGCCGGGCATGCCCGGCCTTAATTCCTCAGCGGCTTGCCTGTCTTCAGCGTGTAAGCAATCCGCTCCTGCGTCTTCTTCTCTCCGCAAAGCGAGAGGAACGCCTCCCGCTCGAGATCCAACAGGTACTCCTCGCTCACCGGCGTGCCCGGCGTTACCGGACCGCCGCACAAAACGTGCGCCACCCAATTGGCGACTTTCACGTCGTGGTCGCTGATAAATTCGCCCTGGCGCATCATATGCACGGCCAGCTTGAGCGACGCCAGAATGTTCTGGCCCGGCGCCGGGATGTCCGTGCGCGGCACCGGAGGAGCATAGCCGGCCATGGCCTTGGTGCGCGCCGATTCCTTGGCGCCGCTCACCAGCCGCTCGCGATTCATGGTGATGCGGTCGCCCGGCGCCAGGAAGCCCAGCCGGCGGGCTTCTGCGGCCGAGCTCGACACCTTCGCCATAGCCACGGTCTCGAAGCTCCGGCGCAGCGCCTCCATGAGCTCGACGGATTCCGTTCGCGTATTCCCGTGCACCGCAGCGGCCGCCTCGACCGCGCGTAGCGTCATCTCTTTGCAGCCGCCGCCACCGGGCACCAGACCCACGCCGGTCTCGACCAGCCCGGTGTACAGTTCCGCGTAAGCCTCGCGCTTCGAGGCGTGCAGCGCCATCTCGGCTCCGCCGCCCAGGCACATGCCGAACGGCGCCACTACTACCGGGCGCGGGCAGAACTTGATAGCGGCCGTCGTGCGCTGGAATGCGCGGATGGCCCTGTCGATTTCGTCCCATTCGCCCTCCTGGATGCCGAGCAGCAGTTGCATCAGGTTGGCGCCCACCGAGAAATGGTCCGCGTCGCCGCTGATCACGAAGGCCTCAAAATCCCGCACCGTATCTCCGTCGGCGCGCAGCGTCTCGCTCACCATGCGAATGATGTCCTCGCCGATGGCGTTCTTGTTTGAGTGGAGTTCGATGCAGGCCACCCCGTCGCCCAGATCGACGAGCGAGGCGCCCGGGTTCTGCCGCACCACGCCGTGCGACGCGCGGAAGTTGGACACGCGCGCCACGCCTTCCGGCTCCGACACCGGCTTGTACTTTCCGCCCGCCAGATCGAAACACTCGCGGCCATGGTTCTCATACCACGTGGCCGCGCCGTCGGCCAGCAGCCGCTCGACATTGGGGCTCACCGGCTCACCCGCGGCCCGCATGCGCGCCACCGTTCCGCTCACCCCCGCCGCATCCCAGAGCTGGAACGGCCCCATCTCCCAGTTGAAGCCCGCCCGCATGGCGCGATCGACGCTCGCGGCGTCGTCCGCAATTTCCGGCAGGCAATCGGCCGCATAGTTCCATAGCGCGCTCAGCAGGCGCCAGTGGAAGCGCGCCGCTTTGTCCCGCTTCGTATCGCCCGCGAGCAGTTGCGGCAGCCGCTCCGCCAGCCGCTCCACGTTTTTCGCCATATCGAGCGACGCGAGCTTAGGCCGCGAGGCCGGTTGGTATTCGACCGTCTTCCAGTCGAGCACCAGGCGGACTTGGTTCCCCTCCGCGTCTTTTTCCTTCTTGTAGAAACCCTGTTTCGTTTTATCGCCGAGCCAGCGCCGCTCGAGCATCGCTTTGACGAATGGCGGTACGCCGGCCTGCTGCCCGTGCGCCACGAAATTCCCAGCCACGTGCACCAGCACGTCCAGCCCCACCAAGTCCGCCAGGCGAAAGGTTCCGGTCCGCGGCCAGCCGATCACCGAGCCGGTCAGCGCGTCGACTTCTTCGATCGTGAGGTCTTCCTCCTGCATCAGCCGCACCGTCTCCAGCATGATGAAGACGCCGATGCGGTTGGCGATGAAGTTGGGCGTGTCGCGCGCGAAAACCACTTCCTTGCCAAGCTGCTGGTCGGCAAAGTGCGCGATGGCGGCCACTGCATCGCCGTCCGTTTCCGGCGTGGCGATGATCTCCAAAAGCCGCATGTAACGCGGCGGATTAAAGAAGTGCGTCCCGAACCATCGCCGCCGAAGACGATCCGGCAACTTCGCGGCGATCGACCGCACCGGCAGCCCGCTGGTGTTAGTGGTGAGAATCACGTCCCGTTTCAAATGTGGCGCGACCTTCTCGAGCAATGCCTGCTTGATGGCCAGATTCTCCGTCACCGCCTCGATCACCCAATCGCAATCGGCCAGCAGCTTGAGATCGTCTTCGAAGTTCCCGGTCGAGATCCGCGCGGCCAGCGCCGGTTCGTAAAAAGCCGGCGGTTTTGCCTTCTTGAGCCCGTCCAGCGCCTGCGAGGCGATGGCGCTGCGCGCGCCGCCTTCCGACGGAATATCCAGCAGCACCACCGGCAGCCCTGCGTTCGTCAGGTGGGCCGCAATGCGCGAGCCCATGGTTCCAGCACCCAGCACGGCGGCTTTCCGGATGAGTATGGAGCGCGCCCGCCGCACCAAAGAAGCTCCGGCGGCAGCCGGCTCCACGACGCTATCAGCGATCATGACCAAGACTCCTGATTCGAAACTCTCCGCGCGCCGTTCGGGTGTGGCGCCTGCCGTTTCCTGCGCGCCAATCCCTCAGTCAGCGTGCGGGCAAATTGCGAAGCGATTTCTTCCGCAGAAAGCGGCCCTTCCGGCTCGTACCACATGCAGATCCAGTTCACCGCGCCCGCAATCGAAAAGGCGGCGAGCTTGGGATCGCAGCGCGTGATCGAGCCGTCTTCGATTCCCTCCTGGACGAACGATCGCAGGCGGCGGTCGATCTTTCTTTTATAGTCGCGCACCTCGGCCAGGGCCTTGCTCGAAAGGTCGCCCTCATCCAGCCGCATGACGCACCGCCCGAAATTCACGGTCATCACCGTGGCGTAAGAGTAAATGAAGGCTTCAACTTTCTCCATGCCCGTTCCGCCCTGGCCCGCGATCTTGTTGAGGCTCTCTTCGATGAGCCCCGTGCCCCAACGGTAGCAGCCCAGCAGAATTTCTTCTTTGTTGCGGAAATAGGTATAGAGCGCAGGCTTGGTGATGTTGAGCCGCTTGGCGACGTCGTTCAGCGAAGTCCGCCCGTAGCTCTTCTCCAGAAACAGTTGCGCTGCGGTCTGCAGGATGGCTTCGCGCTTGGTGGCGGGATCCCGGCGCCGGCTGGCAAATGCTTTCCAGTGCGCCTCGGAGGCCGCTGCGTTTTTCGGCATGGGGGCTGATCGAGCGGCCTGATTGACACGGGGCCGCACATCTGATATCTTACCCATGGGTAAGATAAAACGCAAGGGGGAAAGATGCCCCGCGAGCCCGCTGTTGCGCCTCCCTCAGGAGACCCGAGCGCGCCTCAAAATTTTTCGG
>DASQHK010000330.1:0-4261 GCA_035632135.1 Bryobacterales bacterium | reverse complement strand
CCGCGCCACGAACTCGCCGGCCATTTGCAAGAGCTGCCGCTGGCGCTCCACCTCGTCGCGCCTGACCTTTTTCGGCGTAATGAACGTTCCGGTGCCTTGCTGGGTGGTGAGGATGCCGCGGATCTCGAGTTCGCGGTAGGCACGCACCACCGTGTTGGGGTTGATGGCGAGGTCCACGGCCAATTGCCGCACCGTGGGCAACTGCTCGCCCCCTGCGAGCGCTGCGGAGGCGATGGCCACCAGAACCTGGTCGATGATCTGGCGGTAGGCGGGGACGCCGCTGCGGAGATCGAGCCGAAACTGGAAGGGGGCGGCGGGCTGGAGCCTGGCTTTGGTCATCCAATCATCCAGAATAGTAGTGTACTAGAGTTATAGAACACTGTCAAGAGGATTCTGACGGCAAGCGCAGCGGAAACCACGGGCGCCGGAACACGGGCTACAATGTCCTCCGGGCGCGCGCCGTCCCAAAGCGCCGGGGGGCCAGGAGAATCGCCGGCTACAGCCTCCATCGGCGAGTTGCGAGGCGGCGCAGGCTGACGCCCTTACGGCGCACGGGGCCGGCAGGAAGGTCCCTGCTCGAAACGTGCGCTTTCCAAGGAGAAACTGTGCTTTTTTTTATTCCGACTCGCACTTCCCCGCTACGCTGGACTTTGGCGCTGCTCGCCGCCGTGCCGCTGCTCGCCGCTTCACCCATCACCGTTTCGGCCAAGCGCCACGCGAACATCGTGATCACCACGCCGAAGGCGCAATTCGAGATCGCGGCCAATGGCTCGGTTCGCGGCTTTCTGGTCCGGGGCAAGCAGCGGCTGACGCTCGATGATCCCGCGGCGGCCGACACGGGCGACG
This sequence comes from Bryobacterales bacterium, assembly GCA_035632135.1. Taxonomy (GTDB): domain Bacteria; phylum Acidobacteriota; class Terriglobia; order Bryobacterales; family JACQDG01; genus DASQHK01. The sequence continues at coordinate 3,415 of DASQHK010000330.1, read as the reverse complement.
CCATCAAGATCAACGGCGCCGAGGTGGGGGGCTTCACGGCCGATGCCTCCGGCGTGAAAGTCACCGACGCCCGCGGCCCGCTCGGCGCGAGAGGCAAGCGCGTCGTCGTGCCCGGCCGCGCCGAGGCCAACGGCGTCACCGTCGAGCGCACGGCCACCTTCGAGATCTACGAAGATTTTCCGGAGCTGCTCCTCTCCACCGTCACTTACAAAAACGCGGGTTCCGCGCCCTTCCACATCGACCATGCCGCCATCGACCGGCACCGCCTGAATGCCGCGCTCACGGACCCGAAAGCTCGTCCCTACGAGCTGTGGTCTTTCCATGGCGCGAGCGCCCGGCAGGGTCTGGACGACGTGGCCGAGCTGAGCGCCGGGTTCTCGCGGCCGAATGAGATGGGACGCATCACGCCGCACGGGGATGGCGGCGGAGTGCCGGTGGTGGCATTCTGGACAGGCCATGCCGGCATGGCGATCGGCCATCTCGAATCTCTGCCGCTGGTGCTCTCGATTCCGGTGGAGGTCGGGAGCGACGAGCACCCGCGCGCCGCCATCGAGGTTGACCCCAACGTGGAGCTGAAGCCCGGCGAGACCTACGTCACGCCGCCGGCCTTTGAGATGGTCTATGCGGGCGACTACTACGAGCCGCTGCGCATGTACTCGCTCGCCTTACAGCGGCAAGGCTGGAAGCTGCCGAAGCCCACCGACGAGGATTACGCCGTGAGCTGGTGCGGCTGGGGCTACAGCTTCAACGTCACCGCCGCGGACATGCTGGGCGTCATCCCCAAGCTCAAGGAATTCCAGATTCACTGGGCCACGCTCGACGACCGGTGGTTCGACACTTACGGCGAGTGGGACCCGCGCCCGGACACTTTCCCCGGCCGCTCGCTCCAGGATATGGTTAAGACCTACCATCAGAACGGGATCAAGGTGCAGGTCTGGTGGATTCCCATCGGAGTCGAAATCGCTGGACGGAAATACTCTTCTCACCAATACATAGATTCGCGGGTCGCGCGCGAGCACCCCGACTGGCTGATCCTCGACCAGGAGGGCAAGCCGGCGCTGATGACTCGCGGGCTCGCGGGGCTTTGCCCCGCCTTGCCGGAAGTGCAGGAGTATCACCGGCAGCTCACCGAGAAGTTCATTCGCGACTGGGGTTTCGACGGCCACAAGCTCGACAACATCTTCACCGTGCCCGCCTGCTACAACCCCAAGCACCACCACAAATCGCCCAGCGACTCGATCAATGCCATGGGCGAGGTTTACCGGGTCATTTTCGACACCACGCGCCGGCTCAAGCCCGAGAGCGTGACGCAAAGCTGCCCGTGCGGCACGCCGCCCAACATCGCGTGGCTCCCTTACATGGACCAGGCCGTTACCGCCGACCCGAGGGGATCGACGCAGGTGCGCCGCCGCATCAAAATGTATAAGGCGCTGCTCGGGCCGGAGGCTCCGGTCTACGGCGATCACGTCGAGCTGACCGGCGAGGGCCGGCCGCGGCGCGGGCCGCTCGCCGGGCGCGACTTCGCCTCGACCATCGGCTTGGGCGGCGTGGTCGGAACCAAGTTCGTGTGGCCACAGACCGATCCCCGGTATCGCCGCGTGGCGCTCACCGAAGACAAAGACGCCGACTGGAAAAAGTGGATGGAGATCTACCACGCCAAGATGCTTTCGCGGGGCGAGTTCCGCAACCTCTACGTCCAGGGCTATGACATTCCGGAGGGCTATGCCGTCGAGAAGAACGGCAAAATGTATTACGCCTTCTTCGCCCCCGACCCGGAGCAGCCCTGGAAGGGCGAGATCGAGTTGCGTGGCCTCGGGACGGGGCGCTACCACGCCGTTGACTATGTCCACAATCAGGACCTGGGGAGCGTGGATGCCGCCCATCCCCGGCTTCCGGTGGCGTTCGCCGGAAGTTTACTTCTCGAAGTGAGCCACTAACGGCCAACGCTGGTATACTATCTGGATCAAGGGGGTCAGCTATGTCCCGACGGACAGACCAGATTCGCATCTTTGCGTTGTTGCTTGCCTTGGCGGCGCTTGTGCTGGCGGCCGATCCGACCGGCACCATCACGGGGGTCGTTACCGATCCTTCGGGCGCGGCGGTGGCCAATGCGGATGTCACCGTCAAGAACGCCAATACCGGCCTGACGCGGTCGGCCAAGACCGACGTCCAGGGAGGCTTCCTGTTTCCGCTCATGCCCGTGGGCGACTACGACGTGAGCGTGGAGATGCAGGGATTCCGGCGGTTCGAGCAGACGGGCATTACGCTGCTCGTCAACGGCGTGGCCAACATCCCGGTGTCGCTGCAGCTCGGGCAGGTGTCCGAGTCGGTCACCGTGGAGGCCAACGCGGCGATGGTCGAGACGCGCTCGGGAACGATTAAGGGCGTGGTGGACCAGCAGCGCATCGTGGAGCTTCCCCTGAACGGTCGCAACGCCGCGACGCTCATCAACCTGGTGGCCGGCACCATTGACACGACTGCCGGCAACGCTAACGGCAGCGGCGACGCCATCCAGGGCGGCACGTACCCCGGCGCCCAGGCCATCTCGGCCAACGGCGCCCGCAGCGACGGCGTCAACTACCTGCTCGACGGCGGGAGCAACCGCGACCCCTACACCAACGTCAACGATCCGTTTCCGAACCCCGACGCGCTTCAGGAATTCGTGGTGCAGACCAACAACTACGGCGCGGAATTCGGGCGCGCCTCGGGCGCCGTGGTCAGCGTGGTCACCAAGTCCGGGACCAACGAGCTGCACGGCAGCGCCTTCGAGTTCCTGCGCAACGAGGACTTGAACGCCCGCAACTTCTTCTCGCCTTCGGCCGACATTCTGAAGCGCAACCAGTTTGGCGGCTCCGTGGGCGGGCCGATCGCGAAGGACAAGCTGTTCTATTTCGGAACGATCCAGGGAACGACGCTGCGCTCGCTGCCGGCTTCCTTGAATGCCCTGGTACCGACGGCGGCGGAGCGCAGCGGCGATTTCTCGGCCATCAAGAGGCAGCTCAAAGATCCTTCGACGGGCCAGCCGTTCCCCAACAACCAGATTCCGACCAGCCTGTTCGTGCCGGCGGCCACCAAACTGCTCGACTCGATTCCGGTTCCGAGCAACTCGCAGGGGCTGATCTTCTTCACCCGGCCGAACATCCAGCACGAAGTGCAGTTCATGGGCCGCGTGGACTACAACACCCAACGGAACCGGCTCTATGGCCGCTACTTCATCTCCGACCTGCCGCAGAATCCCACGGCCACCAAGTCAAACATTGTGGCGGCCGCCGGCGGCAAGGCTTTCCGCGCGCAAAACGTCAGCGGCACCGATACTTACACTTTCAGCCCGACCCTGATTAACAACGCCCAGTTCACCTTCAGCCGCACGCACGCGGGGGTGGTTTCAGCGGCGCCGTTTGCGTGGTCGGACCTC
>DASQHK010000329.1:0-2077 GCA_035632135.1 Bryobacterales bacterium | reverse complement strand
GAGCCCTCGACGCTGCGCTGGCTCAAGCAGCTCAACTGCAAGTACGTCATCTTCCAGGGCACCGACCGCGTCGACCGCGACGGCAAAGGCTACTGGACCGTAGCCGACGTGCTGCCGCACAAGAAAAACTGCGACGACGCCGGCATGGTGCTGGAGTCGATGATGATCCCCATCGACTTCTACAAGCAAGCGCGCCTCGGCCGCGCGGGCCGCGACGAGGAGATCGACAAGGTGTGCCGGACGATCGCCGCCGCCGGCCAGGCCGGCGTGCCCATGATGGAGTGGCGCTTCTGGCCCGACTTTTTCTGGGACGAGCGAGTCGGCTATTACAACGTCCCGGGCCGCGGCGACGCCGGCTTCCGCGCCTTCGATTACAGCCGCGTGAAAAGCGCGCCGCCGTTCGAGGAAATCGGCGTGGTCAGCGAGAAGGAAATGTGGGACCGCTTTCTCTACTTCACCAAGCCCATCGTGGCCGCCGCCGAAAAAGCGAACATCCGCCTCTCCATGCACCCCTGCGATCCGCCGGTGCCGGTGATGCGCGGCGTGGCCCGCATCTTCCACTCGACCGACAACCTGCGCCGGTTCCTGAAGGAAGTCCCCAGCCCTGCGAGCGGCATCACCTTCTGCCAGGGCACCATCACCGAGATGGGCGTGAACGTTCTCGAAGAGATTCGCTGGTTTGCGAGCCGCGGCAAGATCAATTTGGTCCACTTCCGCGCCGTGCAGGGGCGTGTTCCGCGTTACACAGAAGTCTTCATCGACGAGGGCGACATCGACATGCTCCAGGCGATGAAGGCGTTTCACGAGTCCGGCTACACCGGACCCTTTGTTTCCGACCACACGCCGCGCGTGGAGGGCGACAACGGATGGGGCATTCTCGGCCGCACGTATTCTCACGGCTACATGAACGCCCTGGTCCACGCCGTGAACGCGACATAGGCGGCGCGCGATGCGTCGCCGCATTACCGGGGAACGTCGGCGCGTGACGGCGCGTACTTAATGAAGAGGGACCGAGTGCCGTGACCAAATTCCTGCTGTGGTGCATATTGCTCGTGCTGTGCTGGCCGCTGGCGCTGGTGGCGCTGGTGCTCTATCCGGTTATCTGGCTGCTGCTGCTGCCCTTCCGGCTGGTGGGGATTGCGGTGGAAGGGGTGCTCGAGTTGGTGTGGGCGCTGGTCACGCTGCCGGCGCGGATCTTGCGCGGGCCCAGCCGCGCGTAACCGTCCAGCGCGCCGTGCGCTATTCTATTTCCCGGAGGAATCTTCATGCGTATCCCGACCCGTGTCGTGCCGCTGCTGTTGTTCGCGTCCTGCCTGCTGGCGCAGACCGCCCCTCGCCTCGTCGACTGCCACGTCCACTACAACGGCGATCTGAAATTTCTCGACGCGCTGGTCGCCAGGCTCGATCCGTTCAACGGCGTGGCCTTCCTGCTCACGCCGCCGAAAGACCTCGACAGCGTGAAGGCGTATATCGCCAAGCACCCCAACCGCCTCATCGGGTTCGGCAGCATCAAGCTGGACGACCCGCGGGCGCTCGAACAGATCGACCGCTTCCACGCCGCCGGGTTCCGGGGCCTGGGCGAGATGACCGGCCCGCTCAAGGACTACCACGACAAAAGCTACTGGCCCATCTACGAGCGCGCCGAAAAATACGGCATGATCATCCTGTTCCACACCGGCATCGTGATGCGCTCGAATCCCAACGTTCCCACCGACGTGAGCGTGGACCGCATGCGCGTCACCACGCTCGACAACATCGCCCGCCGCTTCCCGAAGCTCACCATCATCGGCGCGCATCTCGGCAACCCCGATTACGCCTGGGCGTCGGAGCTGGCCCGCTGGCATCCCAACCTCTACTTCGACCTCTCCGGCTCCACGCTCATCAAGAAGCAGGAGGATTACCCGTTCTTCAAGACCGTTTTTTGGTGGACCAGCGTGGTCAGCCCGCACACGCCGAAATCGAGCACCAGCGCGTTTGAGAAGGCGGTGTTCGGCTCGGACGTTTTCGGCGGGGAGCTGGAGGAGTTCGACCGCGAGATCGAGCGCTACCAGAAGATGCTGGACGCCTGCGGCGTCTC
>DASQHK010000328.1:0-1823 GCA_035632135.1 Bryobacterales bacterium | reverse complement strand
GAACCGGCGGCGATTTCGTCGCCGCCTACTATCAAAGCATAGCGGGCGCCGAGCTTGTTGGCGGTCTCGAGGGCGCGCTTCAGTTTCACGGGCGCGGCCATCTCGACCACCTTGCCGGCCAGCCGCAGATCGCGGGCGACGAGCGAGCATTGCTCGAAGGCCGGCTCATCGAGCGGGGCGATATAAAGATCAATCGCGTGAGCGGCCAGCGCGGGCTTCGATTGCTCGAGCGTCAGCACCAGGCGGTCCTCGCCGATCGAAAAGCCGATGCCGGGGGCGGGGACCTTCGAGCCGAGCGACTCGGCAAGCCCGTCATAGCGGCCGCCGCCCAGCAGGGAGTTCTGCGCGCCGAGCGAGCCGTGCACGACCTCGAAGGTGGTCCGCATATAGTAATCGAGGCCGCGCACCAGCCGCGGCTGCACGGTGAAGGCGATGCCTCGCTGGTCGAGGTAGCCGCGAACTTTGGCGAAGTGCTCACGGCAGGCCTCGCACAGGTAGTCCAGGATCTTGGGCAGCTTTTCAATAATCGGCTGATCAGCTTCGACTTTGCAGTCGAGCACGCGGAGCGGGTTGGTGACGGCGCGGCGCTGGCAGTCGGCGCACATTTGCGGGGCGACGGCTTCGAGCGCGCGGCGGAGGGCATCCACGTAGCGCGGGCGGCACTCGCGGCAGCCGACGGAGTTGAGCAGGAGCTGCTGGCACTCCAGGCCCAGCCGCTCGAACAGCTCCATCACCATCTCGATGACCTCGGCGTCGACGGCCGGCGATTCAGAGCCGATGGCTTCGGCGCCGATCTGGTAGAACTGGCGGTAGCGGCCCTTCTGCGGGCGCTCGCGGCGAAACATGGGACCGATGTAGTAAAGCTTCTGGAGGCCGGGCTGCTGGTCGAGGCGGTGCTCAATGTAGGCGCGGATGACCGAGGCGGTGGCTTCGGGGCGCAGACTCAACGAGCCGCCGTCGCGATCTTCAAACGTGTACATCTCTTTGGTGACAATGTCGGTGTCCTCGCCCACGCTGCGCACAAAGAGCTGCGTTTCTTCGAGCAGCGGCGTGCGAATCTCCTGGTAGTTGTACACGCGGAGCACGTCGCGCGCCGCTTGCTCGACGTGGTTCCAGACGGCGGTCGAGGGCGGGAGCAGGTCGCGCGTGCCCCGGATAGCCTTGATCAACGGTCCTCCCGATAGATGCGGCGATACTCGACGTAGTTCGACGCGTGGCGGCGGATCCTCTCGAAGTCGACGCCGGTCGAGGCCCGGCGGACCTTGGCGGGCGCGCCCATCACCACGCTGCGCGGCGGGATTTGCGTGCGCTCGGTGACCAGCGCGCCGGCGGCGACGATGGAGCCGGCGCCGATGCGCACGCCGTTCAGCAGGATCGCGCCGATGCCGATGAGGCAGTCGTCTTCGACCGTGCAGCCGTGCAGCGTGACGGAATGGCCGACCGTGACGCGATCGCCAAGGACGCACGGATACTCGCCGTTCATCACGTGGAGACAGCAGTTGTCCTGCACGTTGGACTCCTCGCCGATGCGGATGTAGTGCACGTCGCCGCGAATGGTCGAGTTGCACCAGACGCTCGACCGCTCGCCGATTGCCACGTCTCCGATCACCTGCGCGCTGGGATCAATGTAGGCGGAAGGCGCAATCTGCGGCGCCTTGCCGCGATAGGCGCGAATCATGCCAGGAGGTGAATTCACCATCGTAGCACAGGAGACGGAGCGGGCCGCGTGAACCGGGACGGTCCGCTATACTGGCGGTTCTGTGTCGTCCGCGATTGTGAAGCCGATGCGAGCGCGATGGGCGGCGATTTGGCTGGCGGCGGGC
>DASQHK010000327.1:0-4603 GCA_035632135.1 Bryobacterales bacterium | reverse complement strand
AAAAGTAGGCAGGCAAGACATGTACGACACATCACTGCCAGGCGCGACGCGGCAAAACTCGGGCACGCTCCTGTTCTCGCCTCATCCGCACCTCTCCGACGAGATCAACCGCAATATCATCGAGTCGGAGATCGAGGGCGGCGTCTTGCTGGACCGTCTCCCGATCGGCGCCGTGCTGGAAGTGACAACGCAGAACCGCTTTTACCGCCTGGAGCACCTCGGCGACGGCCGGGCGCTGATCGCCGGCCATCCTGTGTTCTGCCCGGAGGCCGTCCTGGTGGATGTGCACGGTTCGACCTGGGGCGGCTCGCTGATCAAGATTCGCTTCGTCGGCCGCGGCATGCGGCTCGAATTCCATCATCCTCTGCACGGCCTCATCCTCACCTCGCGCATCCAGGAAATCCGCGAACTCACTGCCGCTGCGCCCAGTTCCTCCGCCGGCGGCTCCGAAGCCCCATACCCGCTACAATAAGAGCGTGCCAGTAGCCGCCGAGCCGGCCCTGATCGAGCGGGCCAAGCAGGGCGATCGGGAAGCTTTTTCCGAACTCTACGTCCCGCTCGAGCGGTCCCTTGCCGCATTCCTTTATCGCATGGTCGCCGCGCGGCAGGACGCGGAGGACCTGGCGCAGGAAACCGCCCTCCGCGCGCTCGAGGGCATCGCTCAATTCCCCGGGGATGGATTCCGGCAAACGGTTTCCTTCCGCGTCTGGATCTTCCGCATCGCCGCCGAGGCCGCGCTCGACTATCTGAAAAGCGCCCGGCGCTGGGACCCCGGCGTCGTGATCCGGGCGTTCCAGCGGGCGGCCGGGCATTCCTCCTCCCGCAGCAAGCTCGTCAAGCTCCATAAGTCCCGCATACATACTACCTATAATATCCGCGAGCACATCGACTTCTGCTTCACCTGCATGAGCCGGACGCTTCCGCCGCAGGAGGCGGCTGCGTTGCTGCTCGCCGGCGTGCATGGCCTCGCCTGGAAGGAAGCCGCCGAAATCGCCGGCGTCTCAGCCGATGTCTTCCGCTTCCGCTTCGAGCAGGCCCGCCAGACGCTCGTCGAGCACTACGACGAGCGCTGCTCGCTGATCAACAAGGACGGCGCCTGCTCGGAGTGCGCCAATCTCCACACCCTGCTCCACGCCGGCCGCCCCCCCACCGAGCAGGCGCTGTTCCAGATCGACCTCCAGCAGCACGCCACGCCCATCGCCCGCGCCGGCGGCTTCGAGCGCCGTCTCGCCATCGTCCGCGCCATCGACCCCCTCCACGCTGAAGGCGCCAAATTCCACGAGCTGTTCATGAACCTGACCCGCGAATTTAGCGGATATTAGTCGTTGCATCCGGGGCGCATCGGCGTATACTACTCGTACCCGGACGGCCGGCGCGATCCGCAACCGCGCCCGCCACAAGCGGAGGACCTCGTGCTCACAATAGACGCAAAGATCGTTAACCAGGGCAACGAACAAATAGACATCCAGGTGACAATCACCGCGCCGGTGGGAAGCCCCGGGATCGACTCTGTAACGGTGACTGCGCTGGATAAGTCCGTCCTTGACCAGAAAAATCCGGCGGATTGCCCGGGGACTTACACGTTCACCGTCATTGCGATCCCGTTTGCGGCCCTGCCTGCCTATATCGAGGCGGCAGAATGTCAGGCGGGTGTCGATCAGGGTCAAGCGATTCAGAACAAAACCTTCACTGGCGCGCTCTTTGGCCCCGTGGTAGGTATCCTTCCTTGCAAGGCCCCGGGCCAGAATCGGAACAATCCAGTCTGCATCAAGCTGCAGAATGCGATTCAAGCCCTGCGAAACACCATATTGACCCAGTGCGCGGACGCAGATAACATCAGGAACGAAGTCAAGCTGGAGTGGCAACTTGCCGGAGCTGCCGCGGCCTTAGCTGTCATTTTATTGATTGGGGCCGCGCAGGCGCCATGGCCCCTCAATTTAATCGCTGGCATATTGGCAGCGGCGTTCTTTGTCGCGTTTATTGTTGCCTCCACATTGGCTCAGGTCCGGCAAAAAGCACTGGACAAATTATTGGTTCAGATGGCTGTCGAGCGCTTCAACCTGTCGGATCTGATCTCCCGCCTGAGCGACGTTTGTTGTCCTGAATTCATCACCGTTCCGCGCGACGTGCCTCTTTGCCCCTGATCGTGGTTCGGTCCGGAGCGTGACACCGCGCCCGAGCTGATATGCCGCCGCAGCCCCGCCGGGCGCTGCCTGAGGCTGCTACAATCGTTCCACGGTCTTGACTATGAAGGATTACTCTCGACGGATCTTCGCTTTGCTCTTGCTCGCCGCCTCCGCGGCCTGGGCTCAAAAAGTCCCCGTCCAGGAGTTCACCCTGCCGAACGGCATGAAGTTCCTGCTGCTGCCGCGCAAAGGCGATCCCAACGTCGCCGTGGGCTGGGTGGCGCGGGTCGGCTCGGTCAACGAGCGGCCCGGCATCACCGGCATCTCGCACCTGTTCGAGCACATGATGTTCAAGGGAACGCATGTCATCGGCGCCAAGGACATGGGCAAGGACCTCACAACCCTCCACGAGATCGACGCCATTCACGACCAGATCCGCGCGGAAGAAGAGGCGCTCATCGAGAAGTACCGCCGCGGCCTCATCGACGATCCGAAAGACCCCAAGTACCGCACGCCGCGCCACAAGCAACTGCTCGAGCAATACGACGCCCTGGTGAAGCAGGCCCGCCAGTACGAAACGCCCAGTGAGTTCGACCGCCTTTACACGCAGAACGGCGGCTCCAGCCTGAATGCCGGCACCGATCACGACTTCACCATTTACTTCGTGAACGTCCCCGCCAACAAGCTGGAGCTGTGGTTCTGGCTGGAGTCGGATCGCCTCGCCAACCACGTCTTCCGCGATTTCTACACCGAGCGCGACGTGGTGCACGAAGAGCGGCGCATGCGCACTGACTCGACGCCCATCGGCCGCTTCGAAGAGGAATTCGACAGCATGTTCTGGGAATCCTCTCCTTATGCCTGGCCCGTGGTGGGCTGGCCGAGCGACCTCGAAGGAATCACGCAGCAGGACGCGGAATCCTACTTCGGCGTCTACTACGCCCCCAACAACATCACCGCGTGCCTGCTCGGCGATTTCGACCCCGACCAGGCGAAGGAGCTGGCGGCGAAGTATTTCGGCCGCCTCCAGCACGGCGCGCGCGATCCCCAGCCGGTGCGCACGCAGGAGGTCCGGCAGCTCGCCGAGCAGCGCATGATCGCCTATGCCGACTCGAATCCCCAGGTCCACATCCGCTACCACACCGTCGCCGACAATCACGTCGATGAGCCGCCGCTCATCATGCTGGCCAACATCCTCAACGGCCGCACCGGCCGCCTCTACCAGTCGCTGGTGCTCGAGCAGCAGCTCGCCAATAGCGTCTCGGCGGACTCTAACGGCCTCAAGTACGAGGGCTACTTCGAGCTTTCGGGCGTTGCCCGCCAGGGCAAAGACCCGGTGGACGTGGAAAAGGCGCTCTACAAAGAAATCGAGAAGCTGCAAAAAACGCCCGTGCCCGAGCACGAGCTGGAAAAAGTGAAGAATCAGCAGTTGGCCACCAACTTCCGCCGCCTGCAATCGAATTTCGGCCTCATGATTCAATTGCTGATCGACGAAGCGACGGGAAGCTGGCAGACTATCAATACCTACCCGCAGAAACTCCAGGCGGTCACCGCCGATGACATCCAGCGCGTGGCCAAGAAATACTTCTCGCCTGAGAATCGCAGCGTGGCGCTCTACTACACGAAAGCTTCCGCAACGCCGCAACAGCCGGCCGCCCGGCCCGCAGGAGTCACGCAATGAAACGTCGAACAGCCGCGCCGTTCCGAGCCGTGCTGCTAACCGCCGCGCTCCTCTTGGTCCTGGGCGCTTTCGCCCCGTCGGCCTGGGCCGCGCCGCCGGGATCCGAGATTCCCCCGCACCCCAAGCTGCTGAAGTTCGAGCCCCTCGACTACCAGCCTCCCAAGGCCGCTCCGCACCGCCATGTGCTTTCCAATGGCGCCGTGGCTTATCTGGTCGAGGACCACACCTTTCCGCTGGTCAACATCGGCATCACCATCCGCACCGGCCAATATCTCGACCCGCCGGGCCACAAGGGCCTCGCCGCCATGGCCGGCAATCTGCTGCGTTCGGGCGGCACGGCGTCTATGAGCGCGCGCGATTTCGACGAGCAGGCCGACTTTCTCGCCGCCAGCATCAACAGTGCCATTGCCGATACGCAGGGCACGGCCAGCCTCAACTGCCTGGCCCGCAACCTCGACCCCTCGCTCAAGCTGTTTTTCGACATGCTGCGCCGCCCCGCTTTCGACCCGCAGCGACTCGGCATCTACAAGACTCGGGTTCTGCAATCGCTCGCCCGCCGCAATGACCAGACGGCGGAGATCGAGAACCGCGAGTTCCAGCGCCTGCTCCGCGGCGACAACCATTTTTCCACCGCCCACGAAACCAAGGCCTCCATCGAGGCCATCAGCCGCGACGACTTGATCGCTTTCCACCGAAAGTATTACCACCCGGCGAACTTCCTCTTCGCCGTCTCCGGCGATTTCGATACCAAGGAGATGCTCGCCAAGCTCGAGCAGGCCATGGGCGGCTGGGGCAGCGA
>DASQHK010000326.1:0-6892 GCA_035632135.1 Bryobacterales bacterium | reverse complement strand
CGCCTCACCGATGATGATCAACTGGTATACCGCCGCGCCACGGGTGCGTCCGTCGGCGAGGAACCCCTCCCAGGTGAGATCCGAAACGTAGCCGCATGATGGTGTCGGCTGCGTCAACTATATCGGCGAGACGAAGCCGCTGAGGCCGCATAGAGAACCTGGGCCTCGGCCAGGATCTCGTCGCGGATGAGAGGCTTGAGGCCGCCTTTCGGGACCAGGTCGACTTTTCGGCCGAGCCTGAAGGCTCAGGAAGGCGACGAGGCCGATCTGCGCCTCTGGCTGAAAGGTCACCAGCAGGTCGATGTCGCTGTCCCGACGGAAGTTGGGCCGCAGAGCGGAGCCGAAGACGGACAATGCTGCAAAGTTCTGCGATGGCCTGCATCGGCAGCTCGATTTGCAGGGCGGCAGCCATACCATTTAGTTCAGTCCATCCCCGCGACCGCGTCGATCTCGACCAGAGCATCTTTCGGCAGGCGCGCCGCTTCGATGGCGGCGCGCGCCGGACCCTGCTCGTGCTAGATGGCGCGGTTTTGAGCGACAATAGAGGGGTATGTCCGCGGCGATTCCAAGTTTGGATGAGCTGAACGCTCAAGCCCAGTCGGCTCTCGCGGCTGGGGAGAAAGCCACCGCAGCGGTTCAGCGGGACCGGCTCCTGCAATGGCTCGGACACACCCTTTGGGCGTTCACAAGACGGTACTGGGCTATCTTGTACATCGTTGAGCGCGCCGTCGCATCCGGCGGATTTGACCGCGACAGCTTCCACATGCTCCATGAGAAGGTGCTCCCTCTCGAACGCATGGCTGACAACATCCTTGCGTCTGCGCGGACACGGGATTACCTCAATGTCACGTTAACCGCTGCTCCGCTTTTGTCGCTTCAGGAGTGCAACGAGCACATCAAGGATTGCATGGCCGCCCTTGAATCCATGCTTGAGCCACACCTCGATGACCTTATGGCCGAAGCTCTGGACGAGCACCGAAGAGGCGAAACCATCCCTCTGGACTCGATTTCTTGAGTGGGCAGCTACCGCATCTTTCTCTCCGATAGCGCCGCCAAGTACCTGGAACGGTGCGATGCCGCAATGCGGGAAAGACTGAAGGGCAAGCTCAAGAGGCTGGAGGCCAATCCTTTTGACCCCTCCCAGTCCAAGCCGCTCAGGGGCAACCGAGCAGCGATCCGCCAGGGCCGGCGACCTCCGAATTCTGTTCCGCGTCGAGGGAGCGGCTATCATCGTCGTCGCTATTGCGCCGCGCGGCCAAGTTTACAAACACGGCCCCTGAGGGATAACGTCCTCCCTCACAGACGGCCTTCCGCCTCCGAAGCAACACCGGGCCCCACCAAGTCAACTCGGCAGCAATCTGTAAGAACTGGAAACCGTGATGACGCTGCGGGCCAAGTCCGCGTGAAGTGTGGCCCACGCAGAGGAAACCACTATCTTAAGGTTTAACGCCGGTCACCCCACCGCCGCGATAGCGTCGATCTCGACCAGGGCATCCTTGGGCAGCCGCGCCGCTTCGATGGCGGCGCGGGCCGGAGGGTTGCTCGGGAAGTAGCGGGCGAAGACCTCATTCATCCCGGCGAAGTCAGCTAGATCCTTCAAATACACAGTAGTCTTGACCACCTGGTCGAGGCGGCAGCCGGCGGCGGCGAGCACGGCGCTGAGGTTTTCGAGCACGCGCGCGGTCTGCTCGGCGATGCCGCCGGAGACGACGGCTCCGGTGGCCGGGTCGAGCGGAAGCTGGCCGCTGGCGAACACCAATCCGTGGATGACGACGGCTTGCGAATAGGGGCCGGCGGCCTTGGGGGCGCGGTCGGTCGAGATAACGTGCTTCATGGGTTCTCCAGTTCGAGCCCGCCGATCAGCTCGCGGGCGGATGCGATGCGCTGCTCTTTGAGAAACTGCTCGAATTCGCGGGCGATGCGCAGGGGTGACTGCGGGTCCCAAAACGTGGCGGTGCCCACCTGCACGGCGGTCGCGCCGGCGAGCAGAAACTCGGCCACGTCTTCGCCGGTCGCGATGCCGCCGAGGCCGATGACCGGGATGCGCACGGCGTGCGCGGCCTGGTAAACCAAGCGCAGGGCGATGGGCTTGATCGCGGGGCCCGAGAGGCCGCCGAAGCCGGCCCCCAGACGCGGGCGGCGGCGGCGGGCGTCAATCGCCAGGGCGACGAACGTGTTGACCAGCGAGATCGCGTCGGCGCCGGCTTCCTCGGCGGCGCGGGCGAAGGGGACGATGTCGCCGACGTTGGGCGAGAGCTTGACGATCAGCGGACGCCGCCGGGCCGCGCCCTTGGCGGCGCGCACCACCTCCCCCAACAGGGAAACATCAGCGGCGAACTGGATGCCGCCGTGCTTCGTGTTGGGGCAGGAGACGTTCAGCTCGTAGCCGGCCAGGCCTTCCGCGTTTTCCAACTGCTGTATTACTTCTACGTAGTCTTCCACCTGATAGCCGAAGACGTTGGCGAAGACCGCGGTTTTCAGACGCGCCAGCGCGGGGAGCTTCCCGGCGAGGAACGCGCCCACGCCGATGTTCTGGAGCCCGACGGAGTTCATCATGCCGCAGGCGGTCTCGAACAGCCGCGGCTCGGGGTTACCGGCCATCGGCTCGCGCGACAAACCCTTGACGACGAGGCCGCCCAGGCGGTCGAGAGCGACCAGTTTTTCAAATTCCACGCCATAGGCAAAAGTGCCGCTGGCGGCGATGACGGGATTCTGCAGGGTGACGCCGCACAAGGTGACGGTGGCGTCCACGGTCACCGTTCTTTCAGGGCCTCGAAGAGCACGCGGCCGGTGGCGGAGCTGGGAGGAGAAAGCTCAAGAGCGGCGGCCAGGGTGACCGCCAGATCGGCAGGATTCACCGGGCGCTCGAAGGCCTGGGTGCGGAACGCCGGGCCGTAGAGAATGAGCGGGACGCGGGCGTCGTAACTGTAGAACGAGCCGGGCTCGACGCCGCGGCCGCCGGCGTAAAGCTCGGTATAGTATGGCTGATAGGCAAGAAGAAGGTCGCCCGAGCGCTGGGGGAAATAGCAGCGGGCGAAGGGGAGCACCGACAGCGGCGTCTGGAGGTTCGAAGCGCCGCCGGGAACATAGTAAGAGGCGACGCCGGGGACGGTGAGGGCCGCCTCGCCCGCCAGGCGCGCGGCGTCCGGGAGGCGGTCGACCGCGTCGCGGCGCAGATAGAGCCAGGGGTAGACGTACTTCTCCACATAGCCGGCGCGGCGGTCGGTCGCCCGGCCGTAGACGTCGGTGAGCCGCGCGTTGACGGCGGCGACGATCTCGTCCCCCGAAACGCGGCCCGACGCAATGCCCTCCGCCGCCAGCGTGTCAGAGGATTCGGGCAGGCCCTGCGTGGCGGTGAAGGCGCTCCACACATTGCCGGCGCCGAAGTGCGAGTCAAGCCAGGCGAAGAACTCCTCGAGCTTACGGTCGAAACGAAGGACCAGATCGCGCATCAGCGGCGAATCAGCGCCGCTGTCGAGACCGAGCAAATAGAGCGAGGAGACGCTGACGATGAGCAGATCGGGTGAGCCCCGCTCGCCCAAGCGCTCGCCGATGACCGCCTCGCGGGCGAAGTCGAACTCGTCGTCGAGGGCGAAGGGCGAGGCCCGATAGGCGGCCTGATAGGAGGGGAGATCGAGCGAGTCAGCGCGGCCGATCACCTGCAGCGGCGGCGTGTCTTCTTTGGCGTCGAGGGCCTTCCAGGCCTGGCCGCGATGGCGGGCAGGCGGATGCGTTTTTTCAAAGGCCGTGACCCAGGAGGGGAGCGTGTCGGCGTAGTAGGAGCTGGTAACGAAGCGGCCGGCGTCGTCGAGCCAGTAGCAGCCGGCGGGCCTGCGGCCGGCGAGCAGCACGGCGGTCGAATCGCGCAGCGAGATGGAGACGGTGCGCGAGCGGCCGGCCGTCGCGAGGCGAAGCTGGTCGGCAAGCGTGGTGCCGACCAGGTTGTGCGGCGAGGCGCCGCGACGCTGGGTGTCGGAGCCGACCAGCAGAACGTGGGGATCCTCGACCGCGCCGACCAGGCTTGCGCTGCGGCGGTCGTACCAGTGCTCGGCGAGGATGCCGTTGCGGTCGGGGTAAGAGCCGGTCGCAAGCACCGCAGCGCCCGAGGCGGGGAAGGTGGCGAGGTAATCGTAACGGCAGTTGCGAAAAACAGCGCCGCCTTTGAGCAGACGATTGAAGCCGCCGGCGGAGAACGAGGGGCGGTAGCGATCGAGGTAGTCGGGGCGAAACTGCTCGGCGACGATGAGAACCGTGAGCCGAGGGTGGGGCGCGGCGAAGGCGGAGGCAGCGGAAAGGGCCAGCGCGAGGGCCGCGAGAAGCACAGAGGTTGAGCCGCGCGCAGAACGCTTCAAGGTGGAGCCTCCGGCTAAGATCGCAGTGCTAAAGTGTAGTGTAACAAACGGATGGACGCGATGAGCGGTGGGATCTGTGAGTGAAGTCTACGACCTGGTCATCATCGGCGGCGGCATCAACGGCACGGCGCTGGCGGCGCTGGCGGCCGAAAACGGCTACCGCACCGCGCTCGTCGAGAAGAACGATTTCGGCGCGGGAGTGACCAGCCGGTCCACGCGGCTGATCCACGGCGGGCTGCGCTATCTGGAGCACGGGCAGATCGGGGTGGTGCGGGAATCGCTGCGGGAGCGCGAAGCGCTGCTCGAAGAATTTCCCCAGCAGGTGAAGCCGCTGCCGTTTCTGATCCCGGTGTATCAGCAAGACTCGCGCCAGCGGTGGTGGATCGGGGCCGGCCTGGAGGCCTACCACTGGATCGGACACAGCCGGCTGCTGGCGAAGCACCGCCGCCTGACGGCGGCCCAGACTCTGGAAACCGAGCCCGGGCTTGCGGCCGAAGGGTTGCGCGGCGGCTTCTTGTATTTCGACTGCCAGGCGGTGTATCCGGAGCGGCTGGCTCTGGAGATGGCGCTCACGGCGGAGGAGCACGGCGCGGAAGTTTGCAATCACACGCCGGTGGTAAGGCTGCTGCACGAGGGCGGGCGGGTGTCGGGCGTGCAAGTGGAAAGCGGCGAAGAGTTTCGAGCGCGGCTCACGGTGAGCGCGGCGGGGCCGTGGGCGGATCAGGTGCGGGGCATGCTGCGCGGGCTGCTGCCGGTTGGTGCGCCGCAACGCCCGCTGCTGACGCTGGTCAGCGGGGCGCACATCGTGACGGGGGCGTTTCACGGGGCGCCGCAGCACGCGGTGTATCACGAGGCCAGCACCGATCGCCGGCCGTTCTTCCTCATTCCGTGGCGGGGGCTGTGGCTGATCGGGACAACGGAAACGCCATACCAGGGCGAGCCGGGAAGCCCGGCGCCAAGCGACGCGGAGTTGGATTACCTGCTGCGCGAAAGCAATCTGCTGTTTCCGGAGGCGAAGCTCGATCGCGGATCGATTCTCTACGCGTATGCCGGGGCGCGGCCCCTGCTGCACGACCCGTCGCATCCGGCACAGGCGATCACGCGCGACCACGCGATTTACGATCACGAGAAGGAAGAGGGAATCGGCGGGATGCTCACCCTGGCAGGCGGGAAACTGACCACGGCGCGAGCATTCGCCGGGGAGGCGCTGCGAATGGCGGCGGCCAGGCTGGGCAAGCCGCAGCCGGTGCGGCGGCCGCGGCCGCGCTGGGAAGCCAACGGCGTGCCGGGGCGGCTGGCGGAGATCTACGGGCCGCGGGCGAGCCAGATCATCGCGCTCGAGCGAGAGCGTCCGGAGCTGGCCCGGCCCATCGCGCCGGGAGGGAAGGTGACGGCGGCGGAAGTGGTCCACGCGGTCAGCCAGGAAAAGGCGCGGACGCTGGGCGACATCCTGCTGCGGCGGACGGGGCTGGCCTTCGAGCCGGGGGTGGGACGAGAGGCGGCGGTCGAGGCGGCGCGAGAGGCGGCGCCGCTGCTCGGCTGGGATGAGGCCGGCCAGATGGCGGCGGTCGATGCCTACGAGCAAGAGCTGGAGAGGACCCTGCGGCGGGGTGGGGCGCCGTGACGTTCGTGGTAGGGCTGGCCCTGGCGGTGACGGCGGCCTGGATCTACCTGCTGGCGGCGCGGGCGCGGCTGGGCGGGGCAAGCGAGTTCGACCGGATCGACACGCAGGGAACGCCGGAGCGCTGGCCTCAGGTCAGCGTAATCATCCCGGCGCGCAACGAGGCCGCGGTGCTGCCGTTCACGCTGCCGTCGGTTTTGTCTTTCTACTACCCACAGGCGGATGTGATCGTGGTGGACGATTGCTCCGAGGACCGCACGGCGCAAACAGCGGCGAACATCGCGGCGGCCGACGAGCGGGAAAACCTGCGCGTGATCCAGGGCACGGCGCCTCCCGAAGGCTGGCGCGGGAAACTGTGGGCCCTCGAGCAGGGGGTCCGGGCCAGCCGCGGCGAGTGGCTGCTCTTCAGCGACGCCGATGTGGTCTACAGCCCGGCCCTGCTGCGGGACCTGATGCGGCTGGCCCTGAACCAGCGCTACCAGATGGCCTCGCTGATGGTGCTGCTGCGGGCCGAAAGCTTCTGGGACCGGCTGCTGATTCCGGCGTTTTTCTTCTTCTTTCACCTGCTGTATCCGTTTGACCAGGTGCGGAAGCCGCGCGCCGCCACCGCCGCGGCGGCAGGAGGGTGCGTACTGGTGGAGCGGGCGGCGCTGGAGAGAGCGGGAGGGCTGGCGGCGGTGCGCGAAGCCTGGATCGACGACGTGGCGCTGGCCCAGGCGCTGAAGCGGAACGGGGCGAGCATTTACCTCGGGGCGACGGTGCAAGCGGCCAGCTTCCGGCGCTACGGCACGCTGAAGTCGATCCGGGAGATGGTGACGCGATCGGCGTTTACGCAGTTGCGGCACTCCTGGGGGCTGGTGGCGGCGACGCTGGTGATGATGGGGATTCTGTTCGGCGTGCCGGTAGCGGGGGCCGTGGC
>DASQHK010000325.1:0-3756 GCA_035632135.1 Bryobacterales bacterium | reverse complement strand
CTGGCAGGCGACCCGGTCCCAAGAGCAATTCTCAAGCACCCAGCGCCGCGCGCGCTCGCCCATCGCCCGAGCGATCTCGGGACGCTCTACGAGCAGATTGAGGTACTCGTAGATAAAATCCACTTCCTGCTCGCCGACAGGAACCTTCAGGCAGATGTCGCCGGGAAGCTCGGTGAAGGAGCCGACATCGGAGACGAGCACGGCGCGGCCCAGGCCGAGGGCGCGCAGCAGGGGGCCGGAGCTTTCACCGGCGGTTGGATACCTCAAACTGATACAAATATCCACCGCGCCGATGTATTCTACGAAGTCCTCGATGGGAACGTAGCCGAGCACGCGCACATGAGCGTCGAGGCCGAGAGAGGCGATGAGGCGGCGGAGCGGTAAGTCGGGGTGTTCCTCGCCCGCCAGGATCATGCGCGCGCGCGGCTCCAGGCGAACAAGACGCTGAAAGGCGCGCAGCGACTCCGCGATGCGCTTGTAGGGCTTCAGGAAGCCGAAGATGCCAAGGAGCGGAGTGGTCTCATCAATGCCTAAGCGGCTGCGATATTCGTGGCGGCGCGCTTCGGGAACCGCCGCCCCGTGAGGAATTACACCGACCGGAACGGCGCAGCCCGCGCGGCGCACCTGGTCGGCGGTGAACCGGTTGAGCGCCATCACGGCGCGGCTCGATTCGAGCAGCCGGCGGTTCATGGCGACGCCCTCGTAATCGGGGCCGGCCTCGAGGGTGCGGACGCGCCGGGCGTAGGCCAGGGCTTCGGAGCCGCCGTTGTATTCTGCCTCCTGCAAGTAGGCATCCCAGTCGCCGCGCCGGATGGTGGCCTCGGCGATCAGGTGGTGCAGGTTGAACTCGTGCAGGACGACGACGCCGGGGTGTGCGAGCGCGGCGTCATAGACAAAAACGTGGTCCGGGTTGTTGCCGATCTGGTAAAGCGTGAGATCGAACTCGGCCGGGCGATAGTCGCGGCCCGGACGCACGCACAGGCCCTCGATGGGCGCGGCGGAGTCTTCGACGAAGACCTGCAGCTCGACGTGGTGGGCGAGATGCGGCAGCAGCGCGGCCGAGAAATCGGCGATCCCGCTCCTTCTGGGAGGCAGCGGAGAAAAACACGCCACGCGCATAGACGTCAGCGCGCCAGCTCCAGCGAGAAGGTTCCCAGGGAAAACGGAACGCGGATGACGAGCGGCGTGCGCGCCGCATCGCGGGCGAAGAAGGCCTCGAAGGTGTGGCTGGAAGCGGGGCCGCGAAAGGAAACGGCGATGCGGTCCGCGGTCTGCGCAACGCCGCCGATTTCCATCTGCTGCGCGGCGCCGTAGGTCACGCTGACCTGGTATGCGGAGCCGAAATTGACCGTCTGCGCGGCGGGCAGGCGGCCGGCGGCCAGCTCACGGCGGATGTAATACAGGAACGCGAGGCCGTCCTTGACGCAATCAGGGACGCTGAGTTCGCTCTCGCCGCCGGTGTCGGTCTTGCGCTTGGCGTCGTGCTTCTGCTGGTCGTAGGTGATGGTCTCTTTGGATTTGCGGGGGCCGTGAACCGAGTCCTTCTCGAGGCGCTGGGAGCAGAACTGGGCGTCAGCGGAGGAGCGGTAGTGGTCTTTGATGTCGAAGCCGGGAAGGCTGGCGTCGAGGTTGAATTCGAAATCCCAGCCCGGCTCGGCGCCGCCGACCTTGAATTCCGCTTCGCCCAAGCTCAGGCCGCTCGGCCAGTTGACGTTGTAATGGAGGGCCTCGCCGCGGGCGAAGGGCGCAGCACCGGGCGTGGAAGCCGGCGGGCGCGGTGCGGCAGTCACGGTTCCGGTACGGGCCGCTCGCACTGGGGCCGGCGCACCGGAGGAAGCAGGGTTGGAGCCTGCCGGGGCTGCTGCGGCTTGGGGCGCGGGCGTGGATGCCGAGGCGGGCAAGGCCGGAGTAGATTGGGCCCGGGCGCCGGCGATGAAGATGACGGCCAAGGCGCCGAGCGCCAGCCGCGGGGCTGCGTGGGGCAGCGCGCTGCTGAGAAGGAAAGACATCAGCGGGCCACCCGGATGGGCTCGGGGGCGGGCGCGACGCTTTGCCGGCGTCCTTCGGCCACCGCGTAGTAAACGTCGAGCGTGCGGCGCGCCGTTTCCCGCCAACTGAAGCCGGCCGCGCGCTGCAAACTCTGCCGCCCCATGCGTGAGCGAAGCTGATCGTCGCGCAGCACATCGCGCATGGCCCTGACCAGATCGCCAATGGAGTGCGGATCGATGAGGATCGCAGCGCGATCGACCACTTCGGGCAGAGAGCCGCTGGAGGAGCAGACGACCGGACGCCCGCAGGCCATGGCCTCAATGGCCGGCAGCCCGAACCCCTCGTAGAGCGAAGGGAACACGAACAAATCGGCGGCGTTATAGAGCGGGGCGAGATCTTCCTCGGCCACGAAACCGGGGAGCACGACGCGCCCGTCCAGTCCCGAGCGTTGCACCTCCTCGCGGACGCGCGGGGCGAACCAGGTGTCTTTGCCGGCCAGCACCAGCAGGTGGGGCAACTGCGGCTCCACCTGCAGCAGCTCGCGGAAGGCGCGGATCAGGCTGATTTGGTTCTTGCGCGGCTGCAGGTCGCCTACTGTCAATATATACGGGCGACGGATGCCGTATCTTTCGCCGATGCGATGGGCGGCGGCGGCGCGGTCCAGGGGGCGAAAGTGGTCTTGCGCTGCGAGCGGCGTGACGGTGATGTCGTCCGGGTCGATGCCGAAACCGCGGGCGATGCGCTGCCGGCTGAACTCGCTGATGGTGAGGATGCGGGAGGCGCGGCGCAGCGTGTTGCTCGTAGAAAGGCGCAACTGCCAGGCCCGGCCGGCGGGAAAATACTCGGGATGCTCGATGAAGCTGATATCGTGTACCGTGACCACGACCGGCACCGGGCAGAACAGCGGCGCATTGTACTGCACGTGGATGAGGTCGGGCCGGTCGCGCCGCAGGCAGCCCGCCAGGTGATAGCCCAGGCGCCAATAGCGATTGGCGGCGACGTACCGTTTCTCGAAGCGTGACGGCACCCAGCCGTTGACGTCCCGCTGGGACAGGTAGGTAACGAACTCGGCGCCGGAATCGAGATTGGCAAACCCGTGCAACAGGCTGCGAATGTAAACCTCGTTGCCCGTCAGCTTCCGTCCGATAGCGTGCGCATCAACCGAAAACCGCATCAAGAGGATTCCCCAATTCTAACTGAATTGACGACGGGATGACCGGCGATGGGGGATGGAAAACTCGTTAATTCATTTAAGGCCGACTCCAAGCGACGCCAGGCCACCGGCCAGCAGAGCTGTTCCTCGACCACGCGCCGGCCGGCTTGGCCGAGGCGGCGGCGCCGGCCGGCATCGGCCAGCAGCGCTTCGATTCGATCCAGCATTTCGCCCGGAGTGTCAGCCAGCAGCAGATTCTCCCCGTCGGCGGCCGGCAAGCCTTCCGCGCCCACGCGCGTAGAGACGACGGCGCGGCCGGCCGCCCAGGCCTCCAGAATCTTGACGCGCGTGCCGCTCGCAGCGAGCAGGGGCACGACCACCACGCGGGCGCGGGCCAGCTCGGCCAGCGGATCCTCAACGGCCCCGGTTGTCTCGATCCGAGGGTCGCCCGAAATCCAGTGCCGGATGGCCCGGTCGTTCTTGCCGATCAGCCGCCAGCGCAGATCAGGGCGCCGCTTCCGCAACGCGGGCCAGACAGACTGCGCAAAATAGCGCACCGCCGCCACATTGGGATGATATTCCAGGTTGCCGGAGAAGGCGATGCAGTTTTCCTC
>DASQHK010000324.1:0-2464 GCA_035632135.1 Bryobacterales bacterium | reverse complement strand
CGCTGGCCGGCGGGCGGCGCGGCTGCGGTCGCGAGCAGCAGCAGATCGCCTTCCTCGAAGCCGGCCCGCTCGCGAACCTTCTGCATGGGCGCGGCGAAATCGCGGTCGAGGCGCTTCGCGTCGTCGTAGACCTTGAGGTTGCGCTCGGCGCCGAAAGCCTTCAGCTCGTCGCGTTCTTTGCGCGAGAGGCCGCCGCACTTCGGAACGCGGATAGCGACCAGCGGCATGTCCGACGCGAGCTGGCCGGCGGGGAACAGGTCGCCGGCGGCGTGCATCGGAGGCAGGCGGAGTTCGGGTTTGTCGGAGCCGTAATGCTCGATGGCGTGCGCGTAGGTGAAGCGCGGGAAGGGGACCTCGACCTTATGGCCGGCGACCTCACAGACGCGCCGGATCAATGGCTCGATGGTTTCGAAAATGCGCTCCTGCTGCGGGAACGACATCTCGAGGTCGATCTGGGTGAACTCGGGCTGGCGGTCGGCGCGCAGGTCCTCGTCGCGGAAGCAGCGGACGATCTGAAAATACTTGTCGAAGCCGCCAATCATCAGAAGCTGCTTGAAGAGCTGCGGCGACTGCGGCAGCGCGTAGAAGGACCCGGGCTGGAGGCGGCTGGGGACCAGATAATCGCGCGCGCCCTCGGGCGTGGAGCGGGTCATGAAGGGCGTCTCGATTTCGAGAAAGCCCATGGCGTTGAGCGTCTCGCGGACGGCGAAGCTGATCTGGTGGCGCAGGATGATGTTGCGCTGCATTTGCGGGCGGCGCAGGTCGACGAAGCGGTATTTCAGGCGCGCGTCCTCGCTGACCTCGACGTGGTCCTCCATGGGGAAGGGCGGCGTGCGGGCCTCGTTGAGGATCCAGATCTTCTCGGCGACCAGCTCGATCTCGCCGGTCTCGACATTGGCGTTGACGGTGTCGGGCGAGCGCCGCACCACGGGGCCTTCGACAGCAACGACGTACTCGCTGCGCAGCAGCTCGGCGCGGCCGTGGACCTCGGCGCTGACGTCGGTCTTGAAAACCACCTGGGTGATGCCGGTGCGGTCGCGCAAGTGGATGAAGATGAGGTTGCCCAGATCGCGGCGGCGGTGGACCCATCCCATCAGCACGGCACGGCGGCCGGCATCGGCGGCGCGCAGCTCGCCACAGCAATGCGTGCGGCGAAGGTCGCCTAAAAAATCAAGCGGGACGGAAGAAGAAGCCATCAGAGCAAGCTCTCCAGTTGGGACCGGGAAACCTTCTGCTGCTCCCCGGTGGCCATGTTTTTCAATGTATAAGAACCGGCGGCGATTTCGTCGCCGCCTACTATCAAAGCATAGCGGGCGCCGAGCTTGTTGGCGGTCTCGAGGGCGCGCTTCAGTTTCACGGGCGCGGCCATCTCGACCACCTTGCCGGCCAGCCGCAGATCGCGGGCGACAAGCGAGCATTGCTCGAAGGCCGGCTCATCGAGCGGGGCGATATAAAGATCGATCGCGTGGGCGGCCAGCGCGGGCTTCGATTGCTCAAGCGTCAGCACCAGGCGGTCCTCGCCGATCGAGAAGCCGATGCCGGGCGCGGGGACCTTCGAGCCGAGCGACTCGGCAAGCCCGTCATAGCGGCCGCCGCCCAGCAGGGAGTTCTGCGCGCCGAGCGAGCCGTGCACGACCTCGAAGGTGGTCCGCATGTAGTAATCGAGGCCGCGCACCAGCCGCGGCTGCACGGTAAAGGCGATGCCTCGCTGGTCGAGGTAGCCGCGAACTTTGGCGAAGTGCTCACGGCAGGCCTCGCACAGGTAGTCCAGGATCTTGGGCAGCTTTTCAATAATCGGCTGATCAGTTTCGACTTTGCAGTCGAGCACGCGGAGCGGGTTGGTGACGGCGCGGCGCTGGCAGTCGGCGCACATTTGCGGGGCGACGGCTTCGAGGGCGCGGCGGAGGGCATCCGCGTAGCGCGGGCGGCACTCGCGGCAGCCGACGGAGTTGAGCAGGAGTTGCTGGCCCTCCAGGCTCAGCCGCTCGAACAACTCCACCACCATCTCGATGACCTCGGCGTCGACGGCCGGCGCTTCCGAGCCGATGGCTTCCGCGCCGATCTGGAAGAACTGGCGGTAGCGGCCCTTCTGCGGGCGCTCGCGGCGAAACATGGGGCCGATGTAGTAAAGCTTCTGGAGGCCGGGCTGCTGGTCGAGGCGGTGCTCAATGTAGGCGCGGATGACCGAGGCGGTGGCTTCGGGGCGCAGACTCAACGAGCCGCCGTCGCGATCCTCGAAGGTATACATCTCCTTGCCGACGATGTCGGTATCTGCGCCCACGCTGCGCACAAAGAGCTGCGTTTCCTCGAGCAGAGGCGTCCGGATCTCCTGGTAGTTGTACACGCGGAGCACGTCGCGCGCCGCTTGCTCGACGTGGTTCCAGACGGCGGTCGAGGGCGGGAGCAGGTCGCGCGTGCCCCGGATAGCCTTGATCAACGGTCCTCCCGATAGATGCGGCGATAC
>DASQHK010000323.1:0-2115 GCA_035632135.1 Bryobacterales bacterium | reverse complement strand
GCCCGCCAGCCTTCGGCGTAGGAGACTCGCAGCGAGACGACCCGGCCGGCGGGGAAGTCGCCGCGGACCTCGAGGCGATTCGGGCCGAGCCAGCGGGTGGTTAAGGGCGGGCGGGAAGAGTCGCCTACTGCTGCGATATAGCGCTCCAAGGGCCCGATGTCCAGGCCGTTGACCGGTCTTTTGGCGGGTATTTCCTCCGGACGCGCCAGGACGGCGAGCCGCGCGCCGGGGACCTCATAGATTGCCTCGCCGGTCGGCAGGCGGAAGCGCTGCGGAAGCAGGCCTTCGAACTTTTCAGGCCTTGGGAAATCGTGGTAGGCGACCTTCGAGCGAGTCGTGTGCACCACGACATAGCGCGCGCCGATCGTGTGCAGCAGATCCACGGCGATGGCGCCTGCACGGCCGGGCGGCGCATTCTCGCCACTGCTAATTTGGGAACACAGGTCGAGGATCACCCGCTCGCGCACGCCCGGATCGAACCAACCTTTCACCTGCGCCACGTCGAACCAGCCGTTCAGGCTGATGCCCTCGGAACCGACGATGAAGACGCGGTCTTCCGGCTTGGCGTGCGCGGCCAGCCAGGCATCGAGCTTGTATTCCGCCCAGTCGGCGGTCCATGCCGGGCGCAGCATGAGATAGGAGCCGGGCAGGTAGTCTCGAGCCTGATGCACGGCCAGCGCGGCGAGCACGGCCATGGCCGCGACGACGCCCCGCCGCGCCCAGCCGCCTGTGTATTGGTAAGCAAGGCGAAATTTCTCGCAGACCAACAGGACTAGGAACAGCTCGAACTCGGGGAGATAGCGATGGGGCTGGGGGATCATGTACAGGCGGAACCAGTAGGAGCATAGCGTCAGGTAGCCGAAGAAGAATGTCGCCAGCGAGAGAAAGCACAAATACAAGTGCTCAGGGAAGGCGAAGAAAAACATCCGGATCGCGCCCAGGCCGGCCAGTGCTCCGGCCAGGAGGATCAGCATCCGAAAGTGGTATTCATAATGCCCGCTGACGGTTTGCGCGTTGAAAGCGACGGTGCGAACAAAGCTCGGCGTAATCCAGAAGGCGGCCAGCAGGTACGCCAGACCTGCGGCGGCGAGCGCGCGGCGGACGCTCAGAGGCGGGCCGAAGCCCGGGTTGCGCCAGGCGATGGTGAGTAAGAAGCAGAGAAACGTCGCGCCCAACGCAAACGCGCCGACCCAGTTGCACAGCACCAGGGCGGCCATGAGCGCGGCGGCCACGAACATCGGGCGAAAGCCGCGCCGCTCGGCCACTCGCCACAGCGCGCACACGGCCAGCGGCAGCAGCGCCAGCGAGGCGATGTGCGGGCCCTCGCCGTACTTGGCCAGAACCTGCAACCGCCATGGCGCGTGAAAATCGCCCGAGTCGAGCCGCACTGCGCGGATCAGCCAGAGCGCCGGGGTCCACAGGCTGTAAAGCATTCCCGCGCCAAGGGCCCACCAGCGCTCGCGCGTGAAAAAATAAGCAAGGTATGCGGCGGTGACGGAGCCGAGCGAGTACATCACCGCGCTGACGGCGTGATACGCCTGGCCCGCGGAGAGAAACGGCAGCAGCCGCATCACCAGCGCATTGAGGTAATGCAGGCCCGGCGTGTAAGTGAACTGAATCGGTGTGCCGCCGTACCAATAGGGATACCAGCCAAACGGGTTTGGGTGATGCGAAAGAAACCGCGCCAGGCCGATGAAGGCGCCCTCGATCGAGCCTCTATAAATCAGCCGGTCGGCGGTGACGAGGTGGCCGACCAGCGCCAGGTTGAAAGCAAAAATCACCGCCGCCGGCCAGAGAAATTCGCGCTCGCGCCCGGCCGCCATCACATTCGCAGGCTGCCCCGGAGCGCCTCGACCACGCAACCGCCCACGCGCACGTTGTGGACGCGGCCGTTGGCGAGCGAGGCGGCCGCGTAAATGCGGCTGGGCCGCCGGAGCGAGCGCCCCTGGCGAATGAGAAAGGCGCGGCCGGGCGGGCGATGGCCGTAGCGCACCAGATACGCGGCCGCGCAGCCGGCGGCGCTGCCGGTGGCCGGATCGTCAAAGTCGGGACCGAACATGCGGGCTTCGAGATCCGTTTCGCCGGTGGTGAGATAGTAGGGGAAGTGGCCGCCGA
>DASQHK010000322.1:0-5482 GCA_035632135.1 Bryobacterales bacterium | reverse complement strand
GCCAGCCGCTGCCGCAGCTCGGCCAGCGTGGGCCGCTCGGCGGAGCGCTCCACCTCGCGGCGCAGGTAATCGGAGAGCGACATCCCTTCGAGAGCCGCCCGCGCCTTCAGCTTGCGGTGCAGTTGTTCCGGCACGTGCCGCAACTGGATCATCTTGGCCATGTGACCAGCATACTTTCATGTGTAGCACATGTCAAGGCACGCTCCGAAGGCTGCGCGACATACTTGTGGGCATCCGGAAGACTCCGATTCAGCGCCGGCGCGCGAAGCAAACGGTCTTTCTTGAAGGGGGCAGGCCACCCCCTCACGGTCGTGGCTCCGATCCAGGCGTAAGGGTACGCTGGGGCGCTTGAAGCAGCATCACGCCCACCCGATTCTCACCGCCCGGTTTGCATTTCCGCCGAAAAGGCAGTACCATAGATTTTGGAGCTAATGTCGCACTACCTGAGTGGGCGCAAGCCCACTTTTTTATTGGGCGCAATATGTCCACGGCTGCGGTCGTTGAAAAAGTCGCGGAAATCGCCGGGCGCGTCGCCGCCTCCGAGGGCCTGGAGATCGTCGAGGTGGAATACAAGGGCGGCGGCAACAACCGGGTCCTGCGGATTTTCATCGACAAGCCGGGCGGGGTCTCGCACGCGGACTGCGAGACGGTCTCCCACCAGGTGGGCGTCATTCTGGACGTGGAAGACGTCATCCCGGTCCACTACACGCTGGAAGTTTCCTCCCCCGGCCTGGATCGCAAGCTGCTGAAACCGGCCGACTACCAGCGCTTCCTGGGCAAAAAGGCCCGCGTGAAGCTGCGCGGATCCATTGCCGGCCGCAGCCACTTCATCGGCCGGCTGGCGGAGTTCGAAGCCGGCCGCGTCGGACTGGATGTGGAAGGCAACGGCCGCGTCCACTTCGCGCCGGAAGACGTGCTGGTGGCGCGATTAGTGGTGGAGTTTTGAAGCGAATGAAACCACAGATGAACACAGATAAACACGGATGGGAAAACGCTGTGGTTCCGTTCTGAAGAGGATCCATGGCAACCTTATACGATTCGATCGAGCTGTTGAGCCGCGAGAAAGGCATCGACATCCAGATTGTGCTCGACGCCGTTAAGGATGCCATGCTTGTGGCCGCGCGCAAGTATTACAAGACCAACGAGGACCTCATCGCCGACCTCAACGAGAAGACCGGCCAGATCGACGTTTTTGCGGTCAAGAAAGCGGTCGCCGAGGTCACCAATCCGCTCAAGGAGATGTCGCTCGAGGAAGCGCGCCGTTACAACCCGGAGGCCGCGATCGACGCCGAGATCCGCATCCCCAAGCCGACCGACATGCTGGGCCGCATCTCGGCGCAAACCGCCAAGCAGGTGATCTTCCAGAAGATTCGCGAGGCCGAGCGCGAAACAATTTTCGGAGAATTTTCCGGCCGGGTCGGCGAGCTGGTCACCTGCGTGGTCAAGCGCGCGGAAGGCCCCGACCTGGTGGTCGATCTGGGCCGCACCGAAGCGCGCCTGCCGCGCCGCGAGCAGTCCAAGGCGGAGAGCTTCGCCCCTGGAGACCGCATCCGCTGCGTCATCAAGACGGTCGACAAGTTCAGCCGCGGGCCGGGCGTGGTGGTTTCCCGCGCGGCGCCCGAACTGGTCATGCGCCTGTTCGAGCAGGAAGTGCCTGAAATCTACGACGGCACGGTGGTGATCAAGGCTTGCGCGCGCGAGGCGGGCGAGCGCACCAAGATCGCGGTGCAGTCCCGCGACCGGGACGTGGACAGCGTCGGCGCCTGCGTGGGCATGAAGGGCATGCGGGTGCAGTCCATCATCCGGGAGCTGCGCGGCGAAAAAATCGACATCATCCAGTACTCCGAAGACCCCGTCGATCTGGCCACCAACGCGCTCAGCCCGGCCAAGATCAGCCGCGTCGCCATCATCGACCCGGTGGAGAAGCAGCTCGAAGTGGTGGTTGACGACACGCAGCTTTCGCTCGCCATCGGCAAGAAGGGCCAGAATGTGCGCCTCGCCGCCAAGCTCATGGGATGGCGCATCGACATCAAGAGCGAAGAGGAAAAGCGGCAGGAAGTCGAGACCGCCATGGCTGCGCTGGTTTCCTCCGGGACGCCGACTTCCGTCCTGCTCGATCACGGCCTGAGCGAAAAGCTGATCGAGAAGCTCACCGAGGCCGGGGCCTCGACGGTGGAGCGTCTCAGCGACATGACGCCCGAGCAGCTTGAAGAAATCCAGGGCATCGGACCGAAAATGGTCGAGAAAATCCAGCTTGCCGTGCAGAGCTATTACGCGCAGTTTGATGAGCAGGCGGCCGCGGGCGCGCAGGCAGCTGCTGCCTCGGCTCCTGAGGCATCTGCGGAGGCGGCCGCGCCGGGCGCCATCGTGTTGCCCGCGGAGGCCAGCTCGCCGCCCGTGCCCGGCCTTCCCGAACCCGCGCCCGACGAAGCGGCCGGCGAGCCCATCGATGCTGCTGAATCTGATAAGATAGGCGTTTCGGGCGAGCTGGAATCGGAAGCAAGCCCGGCCGAGACTTCCGGCGAGCCGGAAGAGCCACGGCAAGAGTGAGGCTGTGTTTGAATCGAGTATCCGAGGGTTAGCACATGATGACATAACCGCCGGAAAGAGGTTTCTGTATTCTTCTTATGCAAAAAATTCGAATCAACGAACTGGCCAGGGAACTGGAAATCAAAGCCAACCTGATTCTGGAACTCCTCCCCACGCTCGGAGTTACCGACAAGAAGACCCATTCCAGCTCGCTGGATGACGATATTGCAGAGAAGATACGGAGACACTTTCAGCGCAACGGCGGCGCACCGGCCCCGGCGGCAGCCAGCGTAGCCCCAGCCCATTCCGAAGGGGCCTCACCCGTTTCCAACCTGGAGCACTCCTCCGTCACCGGCGTTGAAGAAGCAGCCCGACCCCACATGGCGGCCGCGCAGCCCGCGCACCCTCTGAAGCCGCCGCTGCGCGCCGCCGGTTTGCCGTTCGTGCCGCCGCTGGCCAAGCCCGCTCCGGTTGCCGGCAGCGCTGCCGCCGGGCCCGCCATCCTGGAGCCTTCGGGGACGCCGCCGCACGCGCCCGCGGAAATCGCCGCCGGCGTGTTGCATCCGGCGGTCCCCAGCGTGAAGCCGATTCCAACGGCTCCGCTGCCGGGCCACACCGCCACCGGACCTCGCGCGCCGCTGCCAGCCGGCCTTCCGCCCACGGCGCCGCTGTCGCACGCGTCCGCTTCCGCGGGCCCTTTTGCCGCCGGCGCACCGCATGCCCCTGCCATGCCCGGGGCGCGTCCGCCACTTGCTCCCGGCCAGCAGCCGGCTCCCACGCGGCCGCTCGCGGGCCAGCCGCCGCTTCGTCCCGTGGTGCCGCCGCGGCCCGATCTGGCACCGAAGCTGCGCCAAGCGGGCCCTGCCACCGGAGCGTCCGCTGCTGCCGGAGCGCTGCCCGCCGGCCGCCGGCCGCTGCAGCCTACTCCGGGTCAGCCCATTTTCCAGCGCCCGGTGCGTCCCGGCCAGCCCGTTCGCCCGGGCATGCCCGGCGCTCCTCGTCCCGGCATGCCCGCCCGCGCGGGCGCGCCGGCCTTTGGATCAGGGATGCGCGCTCCGGCGCGTCCCATGCATCCGACCTCCCGGACGCCTCGCGCCGGCGTAGCCCCTGGCGCCGCTCCGGCCGGTGTGCCCCCCGGCCCCGATCGCCGCCAGCACCGCCCCGGCGGCGCTGCCGCCCGCGCGCGCACAGCCCGCGACCGTGAGATCGATCAGGAATCCAAGATCCTGCACCGCCGCAGCGAGCCGCGCTCCCAGGTCCCTGAGCCGCCGCCGCCCATCACGCGTGAAATCATCATCACCGAGGGCATCACGGTCAAGGAGCTTTCCGAAAAACTCGGCATCAAGGCCAGCATGATGATCAAGAAGCTGGTGGACAAGGGCATTTTCGCCACCATCAACCAGACCCTTGATTCCAAGATGAGCACCGATCTCGCCGCCCAGTTCGGCGCGTCCACCTCCACCATTACCTACGAGGAAGAGGCTATGCAGGACGTGCAGCAGGCCGAAGACGCCCAAGACCTCCAGCCGCGCGCCCCCGTGGTCACCATTATGGGTCACGTGGACCACGGCAAGACTTCGCTCCTCGACGCCATCCGCCAGACTGACGTCGCTGCCCACGAGGCCGGCGGCATCACCCAGGCCATCGGCGCTTATCAGGTTGAGCACAAGGGCCGCAAGATCGTCTTCATCGATACCCCCGGCCACGAAGCTTTCACCCGCATGCGGGCGCGCGGCTCCAAGATCACGGACCTGGTGATTCTGGTGGTCGCCGCCGACGACGGGGTCATGCCGCAGACGCTCGAGGCCATCGATCATGCTCGCGCCGCCAAAGTCCCGATCCTGGTCGCCATCAACAAAATCGACAAGCCCGACGCCCAGCCCGAGCGCGTGAAGCAGCAGCTCGCCGATCGCGGCCTGCTCGCCGAAGACTGGGGCGGCGAGACGGTGATGGTCCCCGTCTCGGCCAAGGCCCAGACCAATCTCGACTTGCTGCTCGAGATGATTCTGCTCATCGCCGACCTGCAGGACCTTAAGGCCAACCCGAACCGCCCCGCCATGGGTACCGTCATCGAAGCCAAGCGCGACCGCGGCCAGGGTGACGTGGCCACCGTGCTCGTGCAGAACGGCACGCTGCGCGTCGGCGAATACTTCATCGTCGGCGCGGTCTTTGGCAAGGTGCGCGCCATGCTCGACGATCGCGGCAACCAGGTGAAGGAGGCGCCGCCCTCGACGCCCGTCGTCGTGCTCGGCCTCGGGGACCTCCCGGACCCCGGCGATTCTTTGCAGGTCGTCACGGATACTGAGAAAGCCAAGCAGATCGTTACCTATCGGGAAAGCAAGGTGCGCGAGCAGGCCATGGCCAAGAGCGCCCGCATGACGCTCGAGACGCTCCACGAGCAGATGCGCACCGGCGACGTCAAGGAGCTGGCCATCATCCTCAAGGCGGATGTGACCGGCTCGGTCGAAGTGCTCAGCGATACGTTGGAGAGGCTCTCCACCGACAAGGTCAAGATCAACATCCTCCACAGCGGGGTCGGCGCCATCTCCGAGTCCGACGTGCTGCTGGCGGCGTCGGCTGCCAACGCCATCATCATCGGCTTCAACGTGCGCCCGGAGCGCACCGCGGCCGTCATCGCCGAGAAGGAAAAGGTCGATATCCGCCTCCACACCGTCATCTACGACCTCACCGATGAGATCAAGCGCGCCATGACTGGCCTGCTCGAGCCGGTGTTCAAGGAGACCTTCCTCGGGCGGGCCGAGGTGCGCGAGACTTTCCGCATCCCGAAGGTCGGGGCGGTCGCCGGCTGCATGGTGCTCGACGGGAAATTGACCCGCGACAGCGAGGCCCGCCTGCTGCGCGACAACGTCGTTGTCTACACCGGCAAGGTCGGCTCTCTGCGCCGCTTCAAGGACGATGTCAGCGAGGTCAAGAACGGTTTCGAGTGCGGCGT